>JBKPCG010000022.1:0-56571 GCA_046727255.1 Acidobacteriota bacterium
AAGAACCACCCTCCGCTTGCCACGTCTCGCGGCAACGTGTTAACCTCGAAGACGTTACCAAACGAAAATAAACAGGAGAGCAACAGGTTAGTGCTAGCCAGAGAGCAAAAGCAGTCCGTCATTGACACCTATCGCACGCACGCCACCGATACTGGGAGTCCCGAGGTTCAAATCGCGCTGTTGAGCGAGCGTATCGGTCAGTTGACGGAGCATTTCAAAGCGCACCAGAAAGACCACGGCTCGCGCCGCGGACTTCTCATCCTGGTCAGCAAGCGGCGTCGTTTGCTGAACTATCTGAAGAAGTACGACTCGGAACGGTATAAAACCGTCATCTCGAAGCTCGGCATCCGCAAATAAGCGCGACCGGCTCCGTGTGGGGCCGGTTATTGACTCCGAGAGCCTCTGTTAAAGTGCGTTCCAAACCCCGAGCCACTGGCATTCGCCTACCCGTGCGAACTCCGCGCTGGGTGCCCACGCTTCGCTTTTCGAATCGTGGGTTGCAAGGCCTCCTGCCGAAAAGGATTGATCTATGAAGCCCGAACCCACCACAGCTTACGTCGAACTCGCCGGCGGCAAAAACATCTCTTTTGAAACTGGAAAACTGGCCAAGCAGGCCCACGGCTCCGCCGTCGTTCGCATGGGCGAAAACGTTGTGCTGGCGACCGCAGTCGCCAATCCCGAGCCTCGCGAGGGCATCGACTTTTTCCCGCTCACGGTCGACTACCGCGAGTACACCTACGCCGGCGGACGCATCCCCGGCGGTTTCATCAAGCGCGAAGGACGCATGAGTGAGCGCGAAGTCCTCACCAGCCGCCAGATTGACCGGCCCATCCGTCCAATGTTCGCCGAAGGCTTCAAGAATGAGACGCAACTCATCGCGTTCGTCCTGTCGGCTGACAGCGAAAATGATCCCGACGTTCTCGGCATCAACGCAGCCTCGGCGGCGCTGACACTTTCCGATATTCCGTTCCTTGGCCCGATCGGAGCCGTGCGCGTCGGACTGGTGGATGGCCGCCTCATCGTCAACCCCACCTACACCGAGATGCGCGAGAGCCTTCTGAACATCATGGTTGTCGGAACCTCCGACGCGATTGTGATGATCGAGTCCGGCGCGAAAGAAGTAAAAGAAGAAACAGTCGTAGACGCAATCGAGTTTGCCCACACCGAAATCAAAAAGATCTGCGCGGTAATCAGCGACCTGCGCGCGAAAGTCGGCAAGCCGAAACGTCCAGTAGTTGCTCCCGAGTTCGACGAAGCCTACTACAAAGAGTTGGAGAAAAAGATCGGCGCGCGTCTGGCCGACGCGCTCGACACCCAGAAGCATCCGAAGCTCGAAAGCTACGACCTGGTCCGCACCCTCAAAAAAGAGTTGGTGGCCGCCCTGCCCGAAGGCGACGACAAGGCCAAAGCCAAGCTCGAGAAGTATTACGAAGCCCTGCGCGAGCGCCTTTTCCGCGACCAGGTCATCAACAACAAACGTCGTCCTGACGGCCGCGCCTTCGATCAGATCCGGGAAATCTGGATCGAAGTCGGCGTTCTGCCCCGCACCCACGGCAGCGCCATCTTCACTCGCGGCGAGACCCAGGCCCTCGTCACCACCACCCTCGGCACCAGCGACGACATGCAGCGCCTTGAAGGCTTTGAAGGCGAAGCCAAGAAACGCTTCATGCTGCATTACAACTTCCCACCGTTTTCGGTGGCTGAAGTTGCATTTCTGCGCGGGGCGGGACGGCGCGAGATTGGACATGGCGCGCTGGCGGATCGGGCGCTTTCGGCTGTGCTTCCCACAGAAGATAAGTGGCCGTACGCGATGCGCGTTGTGTCGGATATTCTGGAATCAAACGGGTCGTCCTCGATGGCGACGGTTTGCGGCGCTTCGCTCTCGCTGATGGATGCGGGCGTTCCACTCAAGGCTCCGGTCGCGGGCGTCGCGATGGGACTCGTCAAGGAAGGCGAGCAGTACGCCATCCTGACTGACATCGCTGGCGCTGAAGATCACTACGGCGACATGGACTTCAAGGTTGCCGGAACGCGCGATGGCATCACAGCGCTGCAGATGGATATTAAAGTCGCCGGCATCACTTCGCAGATCATGCGCGAAGCGCTGTCGCAGGCACAGCGCGGACGTCTATTCATTCTCGACAAGATGAACGAGGTGCTGACCGAACCGCGCACCAAGGTTTCGACTTATGCGCCGCGTATCTACACCTTGCAGATTCCGGTGGACAAGATTCGCGACGTGATTGGGCCCGGCGGCAAGATGATTCGCAGCATCATCGAACAGACCGGCGTCAAGATCGACGTCGAAGATACCGGCAAGGTCAACGTGGCGTCGAACGATGAAGTGTCGGCGAACAAGGCGCTGCAAATTATCCGCGATCTTACCGCGACCGCCGAAGTAGGGAAGACCTACCTCGGAAAAGTCACGCGGCTGGCGGAGTTCGGGGCGTTCGTCGAGATCATCCCGGGCACCGACGGGCTGCTGCACATCAGCGAAGTTGCCGAGCACAGAATCAAAGACATCAAGGACGAACTCAAAGAAGGCGACCAGGTGCTGGTGAAAGTGCTGGCCGTAGAAGGCAATCGCATCAAATTGTCGCGCAAAGCGATCTTGAAAGAGCAGCGCGCCAAGATGGGCGGCGCTCCGCCTCCTACGGATGCAGAAGGCGGAACACCGGAAGCCAGACCATACGTGGCGCCGGTCGTGCACGGCGAACCCACGGCGGTGATCGAAGGCGGCGCCGATTTCGACGCCGATGATGAGCCGAACTTCAATCGCGTGGAAGGTGAGCCTGCGCCCGCGGGCGCCGGACGTCCTGAAGGTGGACGCGATGCCGGCCGCGGCGGCGATCGCAATCGACGGCGCGGTGGTGGCGGGGGTGGTGGTCGAGGCAGACGCGGTCCGGGTGGCGGGAGTGGCGGACATCACGGCGGCGGCGGCGGTGGGCGCGGACGACGGTAGCGAATCCGCAATTGGCTTCTAGCTGCTGGCGTCTAGCGAACCGGAAGATCTTGAAAACCAGTAAATTGGCAAGGCCGCGAGTAGTCGCGGCCTTTGTTGTGTTGGTTGACATCGGTACCAGCGGCTAAAGCCAGTTCTCAAACGCTGTCTTATCGCAGCCATAACCCGCTGCGCTACCCAAAACATCTCCCGGAAGCAGGCAAAGGAAGCCAGTAGCTAGCAGCTAGCAGCCATCCTTTCCGCAATCGTGATCGTATAACCGTCCTGATCTTCGAAAGCGAATTCTTTCATGCCGTAGAACTGCTCGGTCACAGGCATGGAGATCTTCGCGCCCGCCTTCTCTACGCGGTCGAGGACGGCCTGCAGGCTGTCCACTTCCATGTAGAGCGTCAGGCTCGCGCCGATGCTTGCGGCCAGCTTGGGATATTCCGCCGCGACTACTTTCTGATCGTTGAAGAAGATTTCGACCGCGCCATTTGTCACCGATGCGAACACATAGGGCGCCTGCTCAGGGACAGTCATCCCGGCTTCGAGCCCGAGCACTTCGCGATAAAACTCCAGGCTGGCTTCGACATTGCGAACCACTAGGTTAGGCGTAAGTTTCTTGATTTGCATGTTCTCTCCTCTAAGGTGGAGGTGCGCCGGGCTGAAGGATGATGGCACAGCACACCTCGAAAGTGTGCTCGCATCTCCTCCATCCACGATCTCTGCGAGGAAGAACGTGAGTAAGGACCCTCATTTTTTGTGGCGCTGATGGCTCAGCGCGCGGGCCCCGTGAGGTACGGGAACGAGAATAGCACACCACCCCGCAACTGGAGCCCAACTGCTCCCACCACTCTACGTAGGCGAGTGCAGTACAATGCCGCTCTGATATGTGGGCACCCGCCCGCCGCTCCGATTGTTGGGATAGGCAAACTTCAAATCCGGAGGATGCCATGCACTGGCTTTGGGTGATATTGATTGGGCTCGTGATTGGGGCAGTAGCCAAGCTCCTGATGCCGGGAAGAGATCCCGGCGGGTTCATCGTGACGATACTCCTCGGCATTGCTGGATCAATCGTCGGAACCTGGCTCGGCCGTGCGATCGGATGGTATCAGGAAGGACAGTCGGCTGGCTTTCTCATGTCAGTCGTCGGAGCTCTCCTGCTCCTCGGTATCTACCATCTGGTGCGAAAGCGTTCACCCTAATCGTGAAGGGGCGCGCACGTCCTGCTATGTAGGATTGGTTACATAGCGCCGGGGTCGGTTTGTATTGACATGGCTGGGGAAAACCCCTAATTATGGTTCTCCCCCGCCGCACATCATCCGCCGGGGCGTGTAACAGAGTCGGTTGTTTGCGCACACGCGGAGCGAGGACGGTGTACCCATGGTCAAGGACAACTTGCCCAACCCTGAAGAATGGCGCGAACTTGCGCAACGAATCCAGCAAGAGACCGACCCAGATAAAATGATCGAACTGGTTCGGAAACTCATCGCCAAGTTCGACGAACAAAGGCTGCGCAAGAGCCTGCTACCTGATCGGAAGATGCAAGGCCAGGATTGTCCTCAACTTTAGTTTGGACGGCGCTCGACAGGATCCTCCTCAACGATGCGCGTCATCTCTTCGAGCAGTGACCTGATTTTTCCTCAGGGGGAGGGCGTACCCCCTCCTGACCGAGAAGTTAATAGCGTCCGATCATCTCACGCTCAAGTTGAAAACATACAACCGTCCCGGATGCACGCCGTCATTTTTGTTGGACGATCCGATATAGAGAGTTCCGTTCACCAGTGCCGGGGAAGAGGAGACGATCGAATCCTGGGTCAATCCCGACCAGAGTGGAGCACAGATGAATTGGCCGCACCCGGAGGCGGAATAGGCGAGCATTTGAGCCGTGTTCTTTCCGACATACACGACCCCATTGGCGACAGCCGGCGAAGACAAGATCGCTGCAACCGCGCCATCGCCCACGCCGATCCATTTGGGCTGGCAGTTTGCTTGGCCGCATCCGGCGGCGCGGAAGGCATAGAGGAAGCCGTCACCGGAGCCGACGTAAACAGTACCGTGGGCGACCGCGGGAGTGGAATCGACGAACGGGCTTTGCGTAGTGCCAGTCCACAGCGGATTGCAGACAGGATTGCCACATCCCGCCGCGTTGAACGCATAGACCTTGCTGTCGAAAGCGCCGATGTACACCACCCCGTTAACAACCGTCGGAGAAGATTCGTAAATCGGAGCGCCCGTTGGCCCCGTCCACAGCGGAGAACAAATCGCCGCGCCGCAACCAGACGCAGAAAAAGCATAAAGGCTCTGATCGTTCGATCCGACGAACACCACCCCTTTCCAGACGGATGGCGAAGACTCGATGTGGTCGTTGGTCTTTCCCTTCCACACCGGAGCACAAGAGGTTTTTCCGCATCCCTTGGCTTTGAACGCGTAAAGATTGTTATCGAAGCTGCCGACGAAAACCATCCCGCCAGCCATTACCGCAGAAGATTGAAGAATCGCTCCATCCAGTGTCCCGGTCCACAGCGGTTGGCACGAAGGCTGGCCGCATCCAGCGGCGGAGAAGGCCGCAAGCGTGTGATTGTTAGATCCGACATACACGATGCCATTAGCAACGGCAGGAGAGGAATAGATAGATCCACCCGCATTTCCCGTCCAGACTGCAAAACATTCGTCGGAGCCACAACCGTCCGTATCGAACACATACAGGTTGCCATCGGTCGAGCCGAGATAGATCGACGTGCCAACAACCGCGGGTGAAGAGAAGTCCACGATGTCGCCCGCAATGCCTACCCAGCTCCGCGTGAGGAATTGCACGTTGTTCCGGTCAATCACGGTCTCCAGAGGATTGAATCCGGTGTGACTACGCTTCAGATGGAACATCGGCCAGTCACTCGCATAAACAGGCAGTGTAAGAATCGCAGAGACAATAAGCACGATGGCACTGGGACGCATTTCACAGTCCTCCTGCTGATGGAATCAGCCGGTCGTGCGAAGAGCGGCAATAGTCTAGTCAACGTGCAGGATCTGTTTGTCACGAAAACGTCAAATTACCGCGTGACTTTCCGTCCTCTTCACACACGAATCTGTCGTAAGATCAGCGTGTCCATGGAAACTGTCTTCAAGATTCTCGCTCCCATTCTGGTGACGATGTTTGTGATCGGAGCGGCGGGGTGTGTGATTGTGATTCCGGTGGTGGCTTACAGACTCTTCAATGTTCTGGTGGAGCCGGATACTCCGGACGAGCAGTAGCAGGGTGATTGCCGAGTCCTAGCGCGGATGGATGGCCGGAGCGCTGCCGGTTGCATTACCATTGCCCGCCGACTCTTTGGACTCGCGAATCTCTAAATCTCTTTGGCGTGCGTCGGTGGCTTGCGCGGGGTCCATGCCGGCTCGCAATCCGCTTTTTTCAAGGAAGTAGCGCCAGCCTTCGTGGGCATCGGGCGAGCTTTGACGGTTCTGGTACTCGCGCATTACGGCTTCGGCGTTTTGCCGACCCTGGATGACTTCCACTACTCCAGCTGACACGTAGGTTCGGATGTTGTGGCGGATGAGAACGTAAGAAGATCGTGAGTCGTCGATTGTCAGAGAGTCTCCGTGATGCGGGTCGATGATGGCCGGATATTGAGCAGGGTGCCCGTCCTCAACTTGCACTTTCCGGACGGGCCCCCGCTGCGGTCGAGAGTCTGCGCCTAGAGCGGGCGGACGTTCTCAGCTTGCCAGCCTTTTGGGCCCTTGGTGACGTCGAACTCCACGGTCTGGCCCTCCTGCAAGCTCTTGAAGCCGCCTGCCTGGATCGCCGAGAAGTGCACAAATACATCTTCGCCAGTCTGCCGGCTGATAAAGCCGTAGCCTTTGGCATCGTTAAACCACTTTACTGTTCCTTGTTCTGCCATTTTGGTTCTGGTGTTCCTTTCAATCGATTTACGCTGGAAGGGATTCGGAAATAACGAGGGCAGGCGCTAGCTGGTTGGCACGAGGCTGCTCTACAACCGACTCTGTTCAGACGCCCTTATAGGGTACCAGAAAAAGGAGTTAAAAGCGAACATTAGTATCGGCGATCGGCAATGCCTGACCTGCGGCAGGATTACCGGGAATGCGGCAGCGGTTCGACGCCGGGCACCCCATCAGCAACCACCAGGCTGCGCGAGGGTTGGGTGTAAGAGACGACGATCTTCTTGCCATCGGGTGTGATGTGAAAGGTTTCGATGAAGAGGTCGGGCGAGGCGGGCACTAAGGTTTTCACGGCTGCCCCGCGGGCGGAGGGGAAACTCTGGCGGACGATATCCTGCCCGCGCTCGCTGGTGTAGACGATGGAATGGCCGTCGCCGGAAAATCGGGCGCGCTGGCCGCGGGCTTCAAACTCCATGGGCGCGCCATCGGCGAGCTGCACCACGAAAATCTTCGCCCGGAGCGCGGCGCTCACGACATGATAGAGGGCGTACTTGCCGTCGGGGCTGACGTCGGGCCAGGCGACCCCACCGCCAACGACGAGCGAAGCGTCGGTTCCGTCCAAGCGGACTTTATATAGACCGGGACGCTGCGGGTTGCCGGAGGCATAGACAACCCAGCCGTCGGCGGTGGCGACCGGATTTTCGGCGTCGGAGCCGTCGTTGGTGACCTGGCGGGGCGCGCTGCCATCGCGCTCTGCGGTCCAGATTTCGAAATGGCCGGAGCGATTGGAACTCCAGAACAAATGCTTGCCGTCGGGTGTGACGAAAGGATCCCAGTCGGAGGCGGGATGATCGGTGAGGCGGCGAACGGCATTCGTTTTGGTCGAAACTTCCCAGAGATCGACGTCGCCGCTACGGGACGAGGAGAAAATGACGGATTCACCGTCAGGCGAGTAGTAGGGTTGCCGATCAATGCTGTTGCCCCGAGTGAGCCAATGACCTTCGAGCGGGGCTCCCGGAGCGCTGGAAAATTCCTTCAAACTGTTGCGCTGGGTGAGGGAATCGAAGATCATCCGGCCAGAGCCGGCAATCTCGATGCGGGATACGGGCGCCTGAACCGCAAACAAGGTGCGGACCTTCCCCGTACGGACGTCCTGCATCAGCACATGTCCTGCGGAACCGACCGTCGTGGTAAGCGCGCCGCCGGAGTCGGCAGCGGATTCCGGCAGTTCGTAAATCACGCTCTGGCTTCCATTCGACCAGGCGACCGCTGAGAGTTCTCCGCCGGCGAGCGGGCATTTCACTTCCTGCACTGTTTGCCCATCAGGCGAGACGAGGATGACCTTGCGGGCCGGAGTACCGACGTTGCCGGCGCGCTGCGGAACCAGGGCGATGCTGTTGCCGTCCGGCGACCAGGCGGGCGCGCGAAGCATCTGGTTTTCGAAACGGTGGACGAACCGCGAAGTGCCGTCCTGCACGGAGGCGATGCCGATATTTGAAGCGACCTTCGGCCCGAGCACCTCGTACCGGACGAAAGCAATCTCCCGCCCGTCCGGCGACCAGCCTGCATGGTCGACATTATCGATTATCCTGCGCGGTTCTCCGCCCAGCGAGGGCACACGATACGCGGCGCGATTATGCGTGAAAAGAATCCAGGATCCATCCGGCGAGAAGCGCGGCGAGTCGTCGTCGGGACCGGGCGTGAGCGCAGTTTCACTGCCGCTTTCCAGTTGCTTCAGCCAGATGCGAAAAGTTCCGTCACGCCCGGAAACGAAGGCGACCGTTCGTCCGTCGGGCGAGATACTGGGACCAAAGTCATTGCCGGAAAATGTGAGATAGCGGAGCGTTACGGAAGATGCCGCCTCCGAACGCAGCCAGAAAAGCAGCGCGGCGCCCACAATCAAGCCCCCAAGAAAGAGCAGAGCGGGCATTAACCATCGCGGATACTTGTAGCCGGTCACCGCTTGCGGAATCTGCGCGGAGGTTGTCGCCTCCGACAAGTGATCGCGGATACTCTGCAAATCGCGCGCGAGATCGCGCGTAGAGGTGTAACGATCCTCGGGATCCTTCGCAAGACAGCGCTCGATGATCCAACGCAACGGCGTCGGCGTCTTGGGATTCGCTTCCGCGACGGGCTGCGGATCGTCTTCAATGATAGCGGCCAGAGTCTGCGCGGTGCTCGCGCACTTGAACGGCTGCTTGCCGGCGACCATCTCATAGAGCATGGAGCCGAAGGAAAAAATGTCGGAACGATAGTCGATTTCACCGCCGCGCGCCTGCTCCGGAGACATATAGCCCGCGGTCCCCATCACCATGCCGGGATGAGTGCCCGGCGTGACGGCAGTCATGGCTTCAGAAGAGTTGTCGAGCGAGGGCAGCAACTTCGCGAGCCCGAAGTCGAGAATCTTTACGAAGCCGTCGCGCGACACCATCACGTTTTCAGGCTTCAGGTCGCGATGGACAATACCCGCTGCGTGAGCTTTAGCCAGGCCGTCGGCAATCTGCGTGGCGATCTGCAAAGCTTTCTTGATGCCGAGCGGCCCCGCCTCCAGCAGCGCGCGCAGAGTTTTGCCGTCAACCAGTTCCATCGCAATGTAGGAAGTCGAGCCGTCGCGTCCGACGTCATAGATAGAAATAATGTTGGGATGATTGAGCGCCGAAGCCGCCCGTGCCTCTTGCTCAAAACGTCGCAGCCGCTCCGGATCAAGCGCCGAAGCCGAAGCAAGAACCTTGATGGCCACCTGCCGCCCCAGGCTGTTCTGCGTGGCAGAGTAAACCTCTCCCATGCCGCCGGCGCCCAGCGGAGATTGGATTTCGTAAGGGCCTAATTTTGAGCCTGAGGTCAGAGACATGCTTGGCTCTGGAATTATATCTGTGATGGGAAGGGGCGGCGCGGCTTCAGCCTTCCTTGAACTGGTCCAGGGTTCGTACCATGCATCGCTTTACAGCCTGCGGGAAAGTCCAGGTTCGTATCAGGGCATCGCTTCAGCGATGCCGATATCGCCCACTCTCACAGCCCCGTTAGGGGCGGGCGATTTTCGGGGAAGGCACGCACTCAGCCGAGTCGCAGCTTCTTGACGCCCCCAAGCCCCAGCTCCGCTCACCCTTCCTACTCCAACCCGCCTACACAATTGCTGGCCGCCATCAGAGCGGTCTTTTCAGCTTCGATTCCAGGAGAGACATGCGAAAGCAACCATCGTTCTTAGCCGGTACTTGTTTGTCTGTTGCGTTCGTGTTGGCTGGAACCGCGACAGCGCAGCAAATTTTTGAAAGCGAGCGGCTCCGGTTTCAGACCGAAGTTGTCGCCACCGGTCTGAAGCAGCCGTCGGCGATGGTTTTCCTGCCGGACGGCCGAGCTCTCCAGGTCGAGCGGCAGAAGGGCGTCGATGTGTTGGACCTCAAGTCCGGCACAGGGATTCCGCTGGAGGGTGGCCCGGAAGCGCTGATCGGCACCGACACGGGCGTCCACGACGCTGCGCGCCCCGCAACTTTAACCGGTGAAGACGCCGGATACCACGATATCGTGCTGCATCCCGACTACTCGAAAAATGGTTGGATCTACCTCAGTTATTCCGCCGGCCCTCGCGAACGAAGTACCACGGTTGTGGATCGTTACCGCTTGCGCGAGAACAAATTGGTCGATCGCGAATGCATTCTAACCGCCGACGCATATTCCGAAGACCGCTTTCATTACGGCGGACGTCTCGCCTTCATCGACGAATATTTGTTCGTAACCGTCGGCGATCGCCATCATCAGGACCGGGCGCAGGAACTTGGCAATCACGCCGGCAAGATCCTTCGCCTGCGCGACGACGGCAGCGTTCCACCCGACAATCCTTTCGTCGGAAAGCAAGACGCGAAACCGGAAATCTGGACCTACGGACACCGCAACCCGCAAGGCCTGGTCGTCCATCCCGACACCGGAGAGCTCTGGTCGAATGAGCATGGTCCCCTCGGCGGCGACGAACTCAATATCATCCATCGCGGCGCAAACTACGGCTGGCCCGTGATCTCCTATGGCTGGCAGTACTCCGGCGGACCCATCGGCAAAGGCATCCTCACCCAAGAAGGAATGGAGCAGCCCCTCTGGGTCTGGACGCCGGGCATTGCTCCCAGCGGGATGTTCGTTTACACCGGGACTAAGTTCGCGCCCTGGCGACGCAGCATCTTCATCGGCGCCATGGCGGGACGGAATCTTACCCGACTAGTGGTCCGAGATGGCCGCGTGGTGGTCGAAGAGCGGCTCATGAAGCGTCAGGTGGGCCGCGTTCGCCTGGTGGCCCAAAGCAAGGACGGCTTCATCTATATCGGCAACGATGATGGGCAACTCTTGCGGCTGCGGCCCGTGGAATAGCCGGGGCCGAGTTTGTCCGGGTTGACGTGAGGGATGAGGTCGCAACCTTTAGCGGTACTCAGTTGGGACGGCGGTAGTCGCCGGTTTTCGAGCTTGACGGCGAGGATTATGCCTGCCAGAATCCGCTGCCAAGCTTGGGGGGCGTGAGCGTTCTTCCCGTCTATTCTGAACGGGATTTGTTCTGCCTACACAATTTGCTTTTCCTGCCACAATGGCTCGCGGAGCCAGACAGGGAGGTTAGCGAGGCAAAGGAAGCACAAAGATCTCCATCAGACAGGCCGTGTTGCTCTGCTCACGTTAATGCTGTTGTTCTGTTCAATAACGGTGGCGTTTGCAGCCGGCGGCGCTGGAGTCACTTCATTCGACTTCCCCGGTGCTATCTCGACTGAGTGCGGTGGCATCAACGTGGCTGGGGACACTGTGGGACGCTACGTCAGCCCGGATGGAAAACTCCACAATTATCTTCTGCGCAAAGGCGAGTTCACTTCTATAGACTTTCCAGGCGATGTTGACTTCACTGATGTAGCGTGGATCAATTCTCGCGGCCAGATCGTCGGCACTTATGGTTTCGTCGATGGCAAGGTTCTTGCCTATGTGCTGACTGCGGGTTCATTTACTTCGATCGAGTACCCTGGTGCACAGATTACGACAGGTTACGGCATTAGCGATGCCGGCGACATTGTAGGTGTGGATATTGCCGGATGGAATACCGCATGGCTACCTGCTGAGTCATGGCAATTTCACTCAGATTGATTTTCCCGATGCTGCGAAGAGCTTCGCCACCATGATCATCCGTCGGGGCCAAATCGTCGGTAATTACAGTTTCGACAATTCCGAGAACCAAGGATCAGGTTTTCTGCTGAGGGGAGGCAATTTCACGTCCATCGATTTTCCTGGTGCTGTTCTCACTTGGATAACTGGCATCAACCCCCGTGGCGAGATCGTAGGGTTCTACGACACCGAGGGAGGGAACCACCACGGATTCGTGCGAAGCAAGGAGGCTTTCGAGTCGATCGACATTCCGGGAGCCCTCTACACCTTCGCAAATGGGATCAACCCCCAGGGTGACATCGTCGGCTTTTACGCCGACAGCGGCGGTCAGGAGCACTCAGCAAGGCGAAATAGACGAATAGGGTTCGCAGAAAGCGCTTACGAGCAGCCTCAACCTCGGACGTGACGCCGCCCCGCGAGTAATTCCTTGACTTCGTGTGACACCGGGGACGAGAATCCGCTTGTAACCCCTGCGTGTAGGCAGCGACGAGAATGACGATCACACTGCACGCAACCCTTTTCCCAAAGCGCCCCGTCTAACGTGCCAGACCATCTGAGGGAGCTTTGTGCATTTTTGTGTTAGCCGCGTTGCCAGCACACGACACCAGATCCTGCTGATCGCTTTACTGCTAGCATCGCTCACCTTCATCGGATGTGGATCTCAACAAAACGCGCAGGTCCCTCAGCCGCTTCCGCCTCCCATACCCGCAGCTGAGCCTGTGCTTCTTTACAACGGGAACGGCGCTTCATCGTCAGACGTCTCGGCCATCGAAGCGGTTCTGGGCAACCAGGGAATTGATTATGCAACCGTGGACTCAGGCAAACTCAATGGCATGAGCGAAGCCCAGCTGGCAGGTTACAGGCTGATCATCGTGCCCGGAGGGAATTCGATCACGATAGGCCAAAGTCTCACGCCACAGACTACGTCGGCGATTCGAGGCGCGGTGACGCAGTATGGCACGCATTACCTGGGAATTTGTGCAGGCGCGTTCTTCGGCGGATACTCCATCTACAACGGAGTCGATCTCACCGGAGGCGTGGCGTTCAACTTCTACGCCGATGAATTCAAGGGGATCCATGTGGAACCGGTCCAAATCACACGGCCCGATGACGATTGGCTGGATGTGTACTGGCAGGACGGTCCCCAGCTTTCGGGGTGGGGCGCGGTGGTCGCAAAATTTCCCGACGGCACGCCGGCGATCGTGGAAGGGCAATCCGGCAAGGGATTCGTGATCTTCACCGGCGTCCACCTGGAGGCTCCGGAAAGCTGGCGAGGGTCAATGAATTTCAAAACTCCTGTGGCCGTCGACCTCGCGTATGCTGGCACCGTGTTCCAAGCCGCTCTGAATGGGACGCCACTACCGCACTTCTAGTCAAGAGGGGACGGCCGGAATACGGGGGAAGTTGAGGCGAGAACCCGCATTGGCCCGGCGACAGGCCAAGGGGCCACCCCTCTTTTGACGGATGGTAGCCTACCCGGCTCCCGTTCTCACGCTATACAGCAGAGACTGTATTCCAAAAGTGAGTCGAGACTGCTACTCTTGCTTCGAACTTTCATAGCTTTCTCCTTGAGGCTCCGGGACACTCTGCCCGGGGCCTTTGCTTTTTCCCTTTCATGCGAATCTTCTCCATCGGAGTTGAGAGCAGTTGGATACCGAAGGCTCGCGGATCAACCTCGGGTTGAACGGGTTTCTTTGGCGTAACTGACGTTTCGATGCAATGTGTGGAGAAGGCTGCGAATCGCTCAGGCTGCCTGGGGGCTTTGTTCCGTCTCGCTGTTGACGGTAGCGATGCGTCTTATTTGTTCGGTAAGCATCTCGAGTTTTTCGGGATTGGTCTCCGTCAACATCCGCTTAATGAGGATGCGGAGCATTTGGACCTGTTGCAGTGGCAATGACTCTTCTGATATGTCCGTGACCATGGGTGAGGGTCCCATCTCCCCTAAGCACTTTCAATACAGTGGGGACCGGGGAGGGCTTGAGGAGATTGCTGTAGGCGATCTATGGATAGGCTCAGAGGCTTTCGTTCAAGACTGGGTACCGAGCGTCGGCGCCTATCATAAACCTTGACGGCTCTCTCATAGAGATACAATAACTGACCGGATCATAGCTTATAGAATATGAGTTTCTGAGCCTTGGGGCCTAACCCCTTTGCGCTCTAGATTTTGCCTGTAAGTTCTTTGAAGTCAAAGATTTCGGCGAGAGTCTCACCGTAAAGTGATGATTTCAAAAGATTAGGGGGGAGGGGTCCCCCCTTCCGTACCAGGTAGTTAATTGGTCCGAAACAGAAGAGTACGACGGCTACTTGTAGACCACGAACACGGTTCCGCCAGCCTGGTTGCACTGGGCGTCGAGGGTGCGGTCGGAGTTTAGTCTCAGCTTGCACTCGCCGCCGCCGGCGCCACTGACCATCGCTTGCGGCGAGTCGGGCGTCACGATCGCGGACTTGTGAGTGTTGTCCACCGGCATGGAGAGGATGGCCAGCAGGAATCCCGGATACGTATGGGAATGCTGCGGGCCGATAATGGGCAGCGTGTCCACCTGAGTGCCCGTGCGGGGCTCGGCGAAACGCACGTCGGCGGAGCGGGGCGCAGCCGGCATCGGCGCGCTCCCCGACTGCACCAGGCAGTTGACGGACTTTACGATAGCGCGCATCGTGGCCGGCGTCTGCGTAGTAGTGTTGACTCTAGGGCAGGGCTGGGCAACGGCCAGAGCGCAGAACAGAGCGCAGGTCGATAGCGGCAGCGAGAGCACGGCGATTTTGGACAATTTCATGGCCCCACTATGGTGGCTGGGAAAGGGCGCGGGTTCCACATCACGGGAGTACGACAGATTGAGTGCCGGGGGGACAGGACCCTAAGATCAGGTGGCAGATGGCAGCTTGCAGGTGGCAGGAAAACGTCGCTCCCGATACATGACCGGAGGCTGTTCCGAAGTACAACATAGCCAATCCCAAAAGCTTTTCCTGCGACCTGCGACCTGCCACCTGCGACCTGCCCGCAGTTGACCTTGCTTCGGTCGTCGGCCTAACATAGCGGCCTAACAGGTCCGAGGCCCTCCGGATGATTGGCCAGACAGTCTCCCACTACAACATCGTGGGGAAACTCGGCGGCGGTGGCATGGGCGTGGTTTACGAGGCGGAGGACACGCGCCTCGGCCGCCACGTCGCTCTGAAATTTATTCCCGAAAACATGCTGCACGACCGGAAGTCGCTGGAGCGCTTTGTGCGCGAAGCGCGAGCAGCGTCGCAGTTGAACCATCCGGGCATTTGCACCATCCACGACATCGAGGACATGAACGGACATCCGTTCATCGTCATGGAGAAGCTGGAAGGAACCAGTCTCAAAGAGCGGATTCGGGGAAACGCGATGGAACTGGATGAGATTCTCGACATCGGCATCCAGGTCACGGACGCGCTCGGAGCGTCGCATGCCAAGGGAATCATTCACCGTGACATCAAGCCCGCCAACATCTTCGTGATGCCAACAGGACAAGCCAAGATCCTCGACTTCGGACTGGCCAAGCTCGCGGTCGGCGACACGGCGACAGAGGATTCACTGACGGCCGTCGGCGTAGTTCCGGGAACGGCAGTCTATATGTCGCCGGAACAGGCGCGCGGCGAAGAAATTGACCCGCGCAGCGATCTGTTCTCGCTCGGAGTAGTTCTGTACGAAATGTCGACGGGGAAGAAGCCCTTTTCCGGCGCCAACGTCGTGACCACGCTGGATGCAGTGCTCAATCAGAAGCCGATCTCTCCTGTCCAACTCAATCGCCGGTTGCCCGTGGAACTGGAAGGCATCATCGGGCGCGCGATGGAGAAGAACAAAGGCAACCGTTATCCGAATGCGCAGGCGATGAAGGGCGATCTCGTGTCTCTGAAGAAAGAGACGGAATCGGGCCTGACCAAAACCGGGATGCGGCGGCCAGTATTGCCCTATCGCATCGCCACCAATACGTTTGCGGCAACGAGCCGTTGGCACACTTATATCTTGTTGGGAGTCGTTGCGCTGCTGGTGACGGTCCTGGCGGCGGTAGGAGCGTGGGTCTTCAAGCAGCGCAAAGTGGCAAGCGCTGCCGCGGCTAAGAACACGATCGCGGTACTGCCATTGCAGAATATGAATGGCGACATCAGCGTGGAGTTTCTGCGCTTTGCGCTGGCGGATGAACTTGCCAACACGCTTACCTACACGCGCACGCTGGACGTGCGGCCGTCGTCGATTACGCGACGGTATGTGTCGAACGATGTCGATCCGCAGCAAGTCGGACGGGAAGTGCACGTCGCCAATGTGCTGACGGGACATTTCCTGAAGCAGGGGGATCGATTGCTGGTGACGCTGGAGGCGATTGAAGTCGAGGGCAACCGGCTGCGCTGGCAGACGAACGTCACTGCGCCGGCCGACGACCTGATCGGGCTGCAAGCGGGGATGGCCGCGCAGGTGCGAAACGGCCTATTGCCAAGCCTCGGCGCTGGAGGTGGTGTCCTCGATACGCAAACGCGTCCGAAAGACGCGCAGGCTTACGACCTCTATCTGCACAGCCTGGCGCTTCCGCATGATCCGGGACCTAATAAGGATGCGATCGCGGTGCTGGAACATGTGGTAGAGACGGATCCAAATTATGCGCCGGCCTGGGAGGCGCTGGGTCTGCGCTGTTACTTTGACGCAAACTATTCCGATGGCGGGGAGGCGATGTTCCAACGCTCCAATAGCGCCTATGAACGCGCGCTCGCGCTGGATCCGAATCGCATTGTGGCAGCGGGACAGCTGATTACGAATCGAGTGGAGCGTGGGGAACTCGGGAAGGCTTATCAGGCGGCGCAAGAGTTGGTGAAGCGGCGTCCGGAGAGCGCGCAGGCGCATTTCGTCATGGGATACGTTTATCGTTACGCCGGGATGTTGGAGAAGGCTACGGGCGAATGCGACACGGCGCTGGCGCTCGATCCGGGGAACTATACGTTCCGGTCGTGCGCGTGGGCCTTCATGGAGCTGGGCAAGACGCAGCGGGCGGCGGATTATGTCCGGCTGGATGCCGGTTCGGAGTGGGCCGCTTATGTGACGCCGTCGATTCTTCTGCGCGAAGGGAAGACTGCGGAGGCGCGCGAGGCGGTGAAGCGTATGCCGACGGCGCCGCGATTCCACCGCGATCTGCTGGAAGCGTGTCTGCAGATGCGACCGGCGGCGGACTTGGACCGGCTGGCGCATGATGCGGAGACAAATCCTCCGGCAGAGCCGGATCCGGAGATCTGGTACTACCAGGGTGCATTGTTCGGCTACTGTGGGAAGAAGCAGGCGGCTCTGCGCATGCTGGAGAGCGCGGTCGAGCAGAATTATTGCGCGCATTCGAATCTTTTGTCGGATCCGTTGCTGGCGAAGTTGCGGGCGGAGCCGGCTTTCAGCAAGGTGTTGACCGCGGCGAGCGCTTGTCAGGATGCGATCCAGGCGTCGAGCGCTCCGCAGGGCCGCTAGATCACGGCCTTTCCTTTCGCGTTAATCTCAAATAGATTATCTACTCCGCACTGCAGTTGAGCTGCATACCGATGAACCTTCGGACCATTCTTCGTCAGGCCGCGCGGGCGCTGCGGCGAAACTGGATTCAGAGCGCGCTCTCCGTGCTCGGAATAGCGGTGGGCGTGGCCGCGTTCATCTGCGTGGTGGGGATCGGCAATGCGAGCACGAGTGCTGTTGAAGATCAGCTCAAAAACCTCGGAGACAATTTTCATCTGGATTGAAGCGGGCAGCCGCAGCCGGAACGGGATTCGCGTGGGTTCGCGCGATATCCGGACGCTCGTGCTTGGGGACGTGGACGCTATTCGGCAGCAGGTGCCACTCATCAAACGCATCTCGCCTAACGTGGATGGACCGGTGCAGGTGGTGAATGGCAAAACCAACTGGGCCACGCAGTACCGCGGGGTTACGCCGGATTTTCTGGAGATTCGGCGCTGGCAGGTGGATGAGGGTGTCTTCTTCAGCGAGTCGGATGTTGAGTTGGCGGTGCCGGTGTGCGTTTTCGGGCGGACCGTGGTTGAGAATCTGTTCGGCAGCGAAAATCCGGTCGGGCAGACGGTGCGGGTGAACAAGCTGCCGTGCCTTGTGGCGGGAGTACTGCATCCGAAGGGCATCTCGGCGACAGGGCAGGATCAGGATAACTTCATCGTGATGCCGTATACGACGGCGCAGAAGCGGCTGACAGGGACGTTCTGGCTGGATGATATTTATTGCTCGGGTGTGTCTCGGGAGACGCTACGAAGCAAATTGTCGGCTTGCTGAGAGAGCGGCATCACCTCAATCCGGGGGAAGAGGATGACTTCAACATTCGCAGTCCCGAGGATGTGATTCAGCTGCAGCTGTCGATGCAGAAGACGATGCGGTTGCTGCTGGCGAGTATCGCATCGCTGTCGCTGATCGTGGGCGGGATCGGGATCATGAACATCATGCTGGTGTCCGTGACCCAGAGAACTCGTGAGATCGGGATACGGCTGGCGGTAGGCGCGACGGAGTGGGATGTGCAGTCGCAGTTTCTTGCGGAGGCTGTGACGATTGCGATTCTCGGTGGGCTCTTAGGGATGATGCTGGGATCTTTCAGTTCAGGGGCGGTGCAGTCGCTGTTCGGATTTCCTACATTGTTGACGCGGTCGGTGTTGGCGGGCGGTGCGGGATTTGCGGCAGCGGTGGGGATATTGTTTGGGTTTTATCCGGCGCGAAAGGCGTCGCAGTTGGATCCGATTCAGGGGTTGAGGTATGAGTAGGGAGTGAGCTCAGGGGGCTAAAGCCCGTAAATTTATCTTCTACTACGCCGGCCTGAAGGCCGGCTTTTTCATTCTCGACGCTTCGTCTTTTATCGCAGGGGGGATTTCCTATCGCGGCGGAGACCGGGCAAGCCCGTCTCTACGCTTGCATCACTTAGCTATAGGCGGCTCGGAGCGGCGGCTTTTTGGGGGAGGATGTTTCCGACGCGGCGGATCGGGGCGCCTACGCTCTTCAACTTCTCTTCAATATTTTCGTAGCCTCGGTCGAGGTGATAGACGCGGTCGATGATGGTTTCGCCGTCGGCGACCAGGGCCGCTAGCACCAGAGATGCGGAGGCGCGCAGATCGGAAGCGAGCACGGCGGCACCGCTGAGCGGGGTCTTGCCGCGGACGACAGCGCGACGGCCTTCGATCTTGATGTTCGCGCCCATGCGGACGAGTTCCTGGGCGTGCATGAAGCGGTTCTCAAAGATATTTTCCGTGACAATTGAAGATCCTTCGGCTTGCGTGGCCAGCGCCATGTATTGCGCCTGCATGTCGGTAGGAAAGCCGGGATACTCTTCGGTATTCAGGTCGGCGCCGATGAGAGGTTGATCGCCCATTACGCGGACTGAGTCGGTCTTTACCGCGGTCTTCACGCCCGTCTCTTTTAGTTTTTGCAAAATTGCGGTCAGGTGCTTGGGTTCACAGGCCGTGACATTGAGGTCGCCGCCGGTGAGTGCGCCAGCGATAATGAAGGTGCCGGCTTCGATGCGGTCGGGAATGATGCGGTGCCGCGCGCCATGAAGTTTGCTAACACCTTTCACCCTGATCGTCGAAGTGCCTGCGCCTTCGATCTTCGCGCCCATGGCGTTGAGCAATGCGGCAAGATCGGCTACTTCCGGTTCGCGGGCGCAGTTCTGCATGACGGTTTCGCCGTCGGCGAGAGTGGCGGCCATGAGGAGGTCTTCGGTGCCGGTGACGGTGATTTTGTCGAAGACGATGTCGGCACCGCGTAGGCGGTCGGCGGCGGCTTCGACGTAGCCGTGTTCCTGCGTGATCTTCGCGCCCAGGCTCTCGAGACCTTTGATGTGCAGGTCAATCGGGCGGGCTCCGATGGCGCATCCGCCAGGAAGGGAGACGCGGGCGCGTCCGCAACGCGCTACCAGCGGGCCGAGTACGAGGGTGGATGCGCGCATGGTCTTGACTAGTTCGTAGGATGCTTCGGGAGCGGTGAGGTTTTTCGCGCAGATGGTGGTGCGGTGCTGGGCGCGTCCGAATCCGAGTTCGACTTCGGCGCCCATGGCGGAGAGCAGCTTGCGTGTGGTCTCGATGTCGCGGACTTGCGGAATATTTTCGAGGATGACGGGCTCATCGGTCAGGAGCGCGGCCGCCATGCACGGGAGAGCGGCGTTCTTGGAGCCGCTGATGCGGATTGTCCCCAGCAAGGGTTCACCGCCGCGGATTACTAGCTTGTCCATGGTTGTCAGTCCTGCGAATGCCCGCGAGCGAAATCTGCTGGTTCCATTTTAGCGGGGAAGGTCTGGGGACAGGGTTCTTTTGAGCGGGAAAGATTCTTTTGTGAGTGCGAGTTCTTAACCACGGAGGACACGGAGGTCACGGGGGAGACGCGATGTTTGGCAGCGGGGCGAGGGCGGGACGCCCTCGCGACAGCCGGCGAGACGCCGGCGCTACAGCTTCGCGAGTTCGATTGCTTTGCGGACGTGGCCGCGAGATTTTTTTAGGGCGGCGGTGGCGGCGGCGCGGCTGACGCCCGCTTTCGCTATTACCAGTGCGACGGGCACGGAGTGTCCTGCGGCGGCCAGGAGTTTGCTGGCTTGGTTGCGGTCTAGATCGGTGGTCTTCTCGAGGATGTTGACTCCACGCTCGCGGAGTTTTGTGTTTTTCAGATGGAGGTTGACCATCAGGTTGCCATAGACGTATCCGAGACGAGTCATGGCTCCGGTCGAAAGCATATTCAGGATCATCTTTTCTGCTGAACCGGCTTTCATCCGGCTGGAACCGGCGACGACTTCGGGTCCGACGTCGGCGACGATTTCGACGTGCGTTACTTTTCCCAGACGCGAATTGCGGTTACAGGTGACGGCGACGGTTTTGGCGCCGCGGGCGCGGGCGCATTCCACGGCGGCGATGGTGAAGGGGGTGCGGCCGCTGGCGGCCATCCCGACTACGACATCGTTCTTGCCCGGCTTTTTCTTGGCCATCTCCTTGCGACCTAGTTCGCGGGAGTCTTCGCTGGCTTCGGTGGCAATGGCTAGTGCTTTGGACCCGCCGGCGATGATGAACTGCACCATGCGCGGGCTGGTGTCGAAGGTGGGAGGGATTTCGCTGGCGTCGAGAGCGCCGATGCGTCCGCTGGTGCCGGTGCCGACGTAGATGAGGCGTCCGCCACGGGAGAGTGCGGCGGCGATCAGGTCGATGGCTTGGGCGATTTGGGGGAGAGCGCGCTGGACGGCGGGTGCGACTTTGGCGTCTTCGGCGTTGATGATGCGGGCGATTTCGAGAGAGGATTTGCGGTCGAGGTCGGCGGAGAGGGTGTTGGATTTTTCGGTGGTGAGGTGTTGGAGGTCGGAGGAGTTGCGCTTCACGCGGTTTTCTCCGCGGAAATTTCTTTTCGCTGCGGGCGAAAAGCAGATCCTTCGCTTCGCTCCGGATGACAAATTAAAGAGGGTGATGGGAAAGCAGGTCCTTCGCTTCGCTCCGGATGACAGTTCTTAAAGGGGGTAGGCAATTTCATTGGATGAGTCCGCGAGATTTCAAGGCTTCTATCACAGCATCGTGGAAAGCGGGGCGCACTTGTTTGATGGCCTGGTTCTGGCAGTCGGGGAAGGTGCGATTAGTTAGCAAGGTCATTGAAAGTTGGCGGTCGGGGTCGATCCAGAGAGAGGTGCCGGTGTAGCCGAGGTGGCCACAGCTGCGAGGGCCAAAATATTTCCCTGACTGTGAGGGAGAAGAAGGCGTATCCCATCCGAGGGCGTGCGAGGTGCCTTGGGGGCTCGACTCTCTGCGGGTGAAGAGTTCGATGGTGTCGGCGCGGAGGATGGGGCGTCCGCCGTTTAGCAGGGCGTGGGCGAAGACGGCTACATCTTCACAGGGGGCGAAAAGGCCGGCGTGTCCTGCTATGCCACCGAGGACGCTGGCGTTTTCGTCCTGGACTTCGCCTTGGATAATCCTTCCGCGGAAAGCGCCGGAGGCTGGCTTGGCGGATGCAATCAGCGGTTCGCGGGCGGGGGCGCCCGCGCCACATTCGCCGATCCCACATTCATCAACGGTGGGGATGATCTTATCTTTCCAGGTTCTTGGCGGATTGAAGGTGGTGTGCGACATTCCTAGCGGGCCGAAAATCTCGCGCTGGCAGAATGTGTCGAGTGGTTCGTCGGCTAGGCGTTCGAGGGCGACGCCCAGGATTATGAAGCCGATGTCGCTGTATTCGGCGCGAGTACCGGGATCGGCGGTGAGATTAGTGGTGAAGGCGGCGGTCAGGAGTGCGTCGCGCGTCTTCGCCCGCAGGAACAGTTTTTCGTAGGCAGGTAAGCCGGACGCGTGGGCTAAAAGCATGCGCAGCGTTACGTCGCGACGGCGGGGATCGTCGCCTGCAAATTCGGGGACGATGGCGGTGACGGGGGCCTCCAGATCCAGCAGGCCGCGCTCGTAAAGAATCATCGCCATGGTGGTGGCGGCGACGGTTTTCGTGACGGAGGCGAGATCAAAGATGCTGTCCGTGGCGACGGGTGGGGAAGCGGGATCGTAGGTGAAACGACCGAGGGCGTGGTGGGCGATGAGTTCTCCGCGCAGAGTGATGGCCAGCGAGCAGGCCGGGAATGCGCGGACGGTAATCGCGTTTTGCAGCAGGACGAAGGCGTTGCGGAAAGTTTCTTGCTGAGCGCCGGAGTTGCGCACGAGGAAGGAGAAGCCGGCGGGCGGGTTCTGGGTCGCAGTCAATGGGCGTCTCGATGGATGTCGTACCGGCAGGTGGTTGTGTAGTCCTTCAGCGAACAAGCTATCGCATTGTCAGCCATCGCCTGCATTCTGATCCGAAATTCAATTCTAGCAACTTGGGCCGTCCCTCCGGGACTTGATCATCTTTAGCACTGCACCCAGCGCTGAAGCGCTGGGCTAATCTGGTTCGCCCCTCCGGGGCTTGGTGTCCTCGCCAGAGCAAGCATTACGTTTTTCTTGCGCGGGAACTGTCGTTCGACTCTGTGCGTAGGTATTCGTAGTTACCACAGAGACTCGCGCGCCCGGGCGTGCTTGAGGCTCTTCCGAGGCGTCGTGTACAGTCACAGCAGAGTGAAACGTCCAGCGAAACTTCTCGTGCTTTGCCCGCTCTTGTGTTCGGTGTTCGCCTTCGCACAAGCTTCCCGCGACTCTCGTCTGGGCGTTCTCGACTCCATTATTAATGAGGCAATCCGCCAGGGACAGATCCCGGGGGCGGTGCTGATTGTTGGGCATGATGGTCACGTGATATTTCGCAAGGCATATGGCAGCCGGGCGATTCAGCCGCGGCGGGAGGCGATGACGCTCACAACCGTGTTTGATTGTGCGTCGCTTACGAAGGTGGTGGTGACGACTACCGCGGTGATGCAACTGTGGGAGCAGGGCAAGTTCCGGATGGGGGATCCAGTGGCGAAGTATATTCCTGAATTTGGGCAGAGTGGGAAGCAGGACATCACGATCCGGCACTTGCTGATTCACTATTCCGGCCTGGCGCCCGATCTGGACCTGGCAAAACCGTTTGTTGGGAAGGAGGCGGCATATCGCATGGCGTTTGAGGAGACGCCGGAGCGGGCGCCGGGATCGCGGTTCGTTTACAGCGATATTAATTTCGAGGTGTTGGGGGCGCTGGTGGAACGGCTCTCGGGCGAATCGCTTGACGCATACAGCCAGAAGCATATTTTCATACCGCTGAAGATGAAAGAGACGCGGTTCCTGCCGCCGCGGGCTTGGATTTCGCGCACCGCGCCTACTGAAGAAGATGAAAACCATCACATGCTGCGCGGGGTCGTGCATGATCCGACGGCGCGCCGGATGGGTGGAGTGGCAGGACACTCTGGACTGTTTTCGACGGCGGATGACCTGGCGAAATTTGCGCAGGCGCTGCTGGACGGCGGCCGCGGCGTGCTGACGTCCGCGACTATCGCCAAGATGATTTCGCCGCAGCAGCCGGCGACGGGGACGGCGGTGCGCGGATTTGGATGGGACATTGATTCGCCGTTTTCGACCAATCGCGGCGAGTTGCTGCCGGTGGGATCGTTTGGTCATACGGGATATACGGGCGTGTCGCTCTGGATCGATCCGCTGACGAAGACCTATATCGTGCTGATGACGAATGCGGTGCACATGGGAGAGAAGGGAAGTGCGGTCTCTCTACGGACGAAAGTCGCTACGGCGGTGGCGGCGGAACTGGCTCTGCATCCCAGCGAAGCTGAGAAGCTGCGAGTGGCGACGACGACCGGCTATAACGAAATGCAGAGCGCGGCGCGCAAGCTGGCGGTCCGCAATGGGGTGGTGAAGACCGGGATTGATGTGCTGGAGGAGAACAGTTTCGCCCTGCTCAAGCCCGGTAACGCCGCCAACCCTAGAAAGATCGGGCTGCTAACCAATCAGACAGGGCTGGATTCGGAGGGACGACGGACGCTTGACGTGCTGGTGCATGTGCCGGGTATTTCGCTGGACGCAATTTTCAGTCCGGAGCATGGTGTGACCGGGGCATTGGATACGACCGATGTCGGGAATACCAAGGATGCGGTGACCGGCATTCCGGTTTACAGCGTGTACGGGGCGAGCGATGCGGCGCGGCGTCCGGCGGTGGAAGATCTGAAAAAACTGGATGCGGTGTTGATTGACCTCCAGGATGTGGGCGCGCGGTTTTACACCTATGAGACGACGGTCGGTTATTTCCTGGAGGCGGCGGCCAAGGCGGATATCGAAGTGATTGTTCTTGATCGGCCGAATCCGATTACTGGGTCCTTTGTGCAGGGTCCTGTTTCGGACGCAGGGCGGGAGAACTACAACAATTACTTTCCGGTGCCGGTGCGGCATGGCATGACGCTGGGCGAACTGGCAAAAATGTTCAATGCGGAACGCAGCATCGGGGCGCGTTTGACGGTCGTTCCCGTGCAAGGCTGGCAGCGCGGCGACTGGTTCGATTCGACCGGGCTGGCGTGGGTCAATCCGTCGCCGAACATGCGGAGTTTGACGGAGGCGACACTGTATCCGGGAGTGGCGCTGATCGAGGGGACGAACGTGTCGGTGGGGCGGGGAACAGATACGCCGTTTGAGGTTTTGGGCGCTCCCTGGATGAAAAGCAAGGAGCTGGCGGCTTACTTGAATCAACGCAGCATCCCGAGCGTGCGGTTTGTGCCGGTGACTTTCACGCCTTCGTCCAGTAATTTTGCGGGACAGAAGTGCGAGGGCGTGAACATTCTGCTTCAGGATCGCAACACGTTCGATGGTCCGGAGTTGGGGATTGAGCTGGCGTCGGCGCTGCACAAGCTCTATCCCACTGACTTCCAGATGGAGCGGATGCCGGAGTTGCTGGTGAATCAGGCAACGTTTGACGCGATTGTCGCTGGGCAGGATCCGAGACGGATTTCGGAGGAGTGGGAAGAACGGCTGGGCACATTTGTTGCCATGCGAGAGAAATATCTGCTGTACAAGTAGCGGTCCAACCCCGACGCCCGAAACAGGTTGAAAACACTACCGATCCAAGCGTATCTCTGACCGGAGTCCTCGGATACAATGGCGCTTCAGGTGTTGGAGGCCATGGCTGATTCCGAACGCTTTACTCCCAATCCATTTCACCGTTGCGCGGGCCCGAACTGCGGTTTGGTGAAGGGTGTCAACAACCGCTGGTGGATCATGTGGTCCTCGTTTGGGGATTACGAGACTCCGGTGTTGCATTTGGCGCCCTGGGACGAGGCTCTCATCGCTCAGGAAGGGGCGCTTCCGGTGTGCGGAGAAGGGTGTGCGCAGAAGCTACAGTCGCAGTTCATGGGCAATCTGCGGGAAAATGAGGAGCGGCGGCGGGCTTGAGAACAGTGATAGTGGTTCGTGATTCGTTCCGCTGCGGCCTTGTCGCGGCTGATTCCAAAATGCGGCTACCAATACTAACTGCGAATCGCGGGTAACCGGCGGCTCCAGTGACGGCATCAGAGTTTACAGGTCCGGTCTCGAAATCATCCCAATTGAGGTGTCTCATGTGGATCCGTATTTTAGGAGCCCTGTTGATGGCCGGGTGCGCGCTGGCGCAAACCCCGGCTGCTTCCTCCACGCAACCTTCGGCTGCGCAAACGGCTGCTGCGACATCAGCCTCGAGTCCGGCAACTGCGGTGACCGCCCGGCCTGCGACTTCGTCGACGCTAACCATTCCTTCCGGAACCAAGATCCCACTGGCACTGAAGCAAGCGATCTCTACTCGGAATGCGAAAGAAGGAGATCCGGTGTATTGCGAGACAACTTTTCCATTCGTGGTGGATGATCGGATTGTGATTCCGGCGGGGACTTATGTGCAGGGAAAGATTAGCAGAGTCCAGCGTCCGGGACGGATCAAAGGGCGGGCGGAATTGCTCATGCACTTCACTTCGATGATTTATCCGAGCGGCTACACGGTGATGCTGCCGGGATCGCTGGACAATATTCCGGGAGCGGACAAGACGTCTATGAAGGGCTCAGAGGGAACTGTTCGTCAGGATAGCGACAAGGGGAAAGATATTGGGACGGTCGCTAGCACAGCATCGACCGGGGCGGTGATCGGCGGTCTCAGCGGCGGCGGCAAGGGTGCGGGCATCGGAGCGGCGGCTGGAGGATTGACTGGACTGGCGATTGCGATGATTTCTCGCGGTAGCGACGTGAAGCTGGAGCCGGGGACGTCGATTGAGATGATCATTCAGCGCGAAGTGACGGTGGATGCGAACCGGGTCACGTCGCGGCGCGAGGTGATTGTTCGAGACTAGAGGAACTAGTCTCTCTGCAAGGAGCAATTCAAGAGCACGCGGGCGGGGGCGCCCGCGCCACACGGACCAACACCACACAACACACTACTTCAGCACGAACATTGCGTTCACGTGTGCGGTCACGGTTACTTGCTGGGGCGTGAATTCCTGAGTTGGGGGCGCGACTGTTTCTATGGCCATCATGGGGCCTTTGCGCTGCATGGGCGCGTAAATACGGATGTTCTCAGCTGTGTCAACTGAAGCGTAAGAGAGTTCGCCGAGTGTGCGGCCGGAGGCGGTTACGAGAGACTGCGCGGAGGCGCGGGCTCGACGGTAGGCATCGGCGACGGCTTTGGTTTTGGCTTCGTCGATGTTTTCAAGTGTGTAGCTAAGGGACTGACTCTCGCTGACGTCGGCGTCGGCGAGTTGCTGCGTGATGGGGCCGATCTTGGCGAAATCCTTGAGCTTCAAGCTCACGCTGGTCGTGACCTGGTAGCCGATCACCTTGCGCTTGGGATTCTTCCAGTCATACATCGGGTTTACGGAGAAGAAACCGATCTCGGCCGATTTGGGATCAATGCCATTGGCGCGCAGGACCTGGCGCGTCGCTTCGGCGGCCTTCGAGGCTTGCTCGTAGGCGGCCTTGGCGGTGTCTGACTGGGCGGTGATGTTGAACTGGATCAGGGCCGTGTCGGGAGCGGTTTCGAATTTGCCGTCGGCGCCGACGAAGACGGTGTTGGGCAGCGCGGTGAGCGTGGGAGCCTGGGCGATGGCGAACGCGGCCAGCATGAGAACGGCACTAAGAATGAGAGCGGCGGGTTTCATAGGATTCCTCCGGAATGGTCAGTTATACACCGACATCAACAGAACGCAGCGGAGCGGGGAAATTGCGGGAGAAGGCTGTTTTGAGTTATCTTGCGTGGTGAAGTCGTTGTCGCAGCGTTTCAACGATCAGTCCGATCAACGCATACGTAGCTGCATTCGCAAGCAGAACCCAATAAAGTTGAAGCGGATAAGAACTCACAAGCGCAATTGGGCAAGTTAATCGGACGAGAATCATGATCGGGTCGCCAAAGGTCAGCGCTGGAGGTGTGGTCGCGAAGGCATAGAGTGCCCAGCCGGCCGCAACTCCAAAGCCTAAGACCGCCCACGCAGCAATTCGGTATTTCATGCTGTCGCTCCTGCTGCTCTCTAATCTAATGATCTCATCAATTCTTCCAAGGTCCAAGCGCGATCGGTTAGTCCTCCTTGCATAGCGGGCTTCATGCTGTCGCGTTTGATGAAAGTGTCCAAAGCGGAACCGCAGAGGCTGAAGCCCGCGATCAATATGCGCGCTTATCGCAGCGGTAAACCGCTGCGCCACCCAAAACCGGACTCTTCCCGCAAGCTCTTGAGGCGCTTCGCCACTCAAACGCGACTCTACGGGTGGGGGAAACCGCTTTTCTTGTCGATGTCCTTGCGCAGATCCTCCCATATGTTGTCCGGCATGCTGAGGAAGACCTTGACGATGTCGGGATCGAACTGGCTTCCGGACCAGAGTTCGATTTCCTTGCGGGCGGCCTCGGCGCTCTGCTTGGGACGGTAGACGCGATCCGAAGTGATGGCGTCGAAGGTGTCGGCGATGGAAAAGATCCGCGCGCCGAGAGGAATTTCTTCGCCCTTGAGGCGGCGCGGGTAGCCGGTGCCATCAAAGCGCTCCTGATGGGAGTAGACGATCTCAGCGGCTTCGCTGAGGAAGGGAATTTTCTTTACGATCTTATATCCATACCAGGCATGCTCTTTCATGACCTCGGCCTCCTCGGGAGTGAGTTTGCCGGGTTTGGTCAGGATCTTCTCGGGAATCGCCATTTTGCCGATGTCGTGCAGGAAGGCGCCGCGAGCGATGACGCGGATGTCTTCTTTCGACAGGCCCATTTTTTGCGCGATCGCGATGGTAAACGCCGTGACGCGTTTGGAATGATTTTCGGTCTCCCTATCCTTTTGGTCGAGAGCGTCGCCCAGAGCTTCTAGCGTGATGTCATAGGACCGCTCCAAGTCGGACAGGGCGGCCTTCCACTGCTGGGTTCGAGCCGCGACCAGGGCTTCGAGGTTCGTGCGATAAGCGTCGTTTTCCCGTTTCAAACGACGGTTCTCCAGGGCGCGGCGCACAGTGGCCAGCAGTTGTTCGCGCTCGAAGGGCTTGAGCAGGTAGTCGTAGGCTCCATTGCGAAGTGCTTGCAAGGCGACCTGGATATCGTGGACGGCGGTGACCATGACGACCGGCACGTCGGGATACTTCTCTTTGGCACGTTCCAAAAGGGCGATGCCGTCCATCTCCGCCATCATCAGGTCGGAGAGGACCAGATCAAATTCTTCGCCCGATTCGAGCAGGGACATAGCCTCAACGCCGCTAGCAGCCTGTCTGGTCTGGAAGTGAGCGCCGGCGAGCATGGAGGAGACGATTTCCCGGATGGTCTCTTCATCGTCCACCACGAGGATGCGATCGAGCGGCATGGTTATGACTGTCGTGTGAGTGTATCGCCCATTCTAGCGTAGCGCTTACATTCCGAAAGTAACCATTTGGAGGCGGAAATTCAGTATCGAGTGGGGCCGAGCGTGATATTTACAAGTTCTGGCATTGGTACACGTGTCTATGAATCCTGCCTGGTTCTTAGGGTACCCGGTTGGCGCTCTGGCCGTTCCCTGGCTGGCGTCGCGGGAGTCTGCCGCCCTGATCCTGGCGGTGGTGAGTTTCCTTTTCTTTCGTGCCTTCCGTGAACGATATCTTCTGACCTGGGGAATGGGCTGGATCACGTACGCGGTGTTCGTGTTCATGGAGCGCCGCGGCGCGTTGCATGCTCCGTCGCCGGCAGCGGCGGCTTTCACGGAGGCGGAATTTGTGCTGGCGCTCGGGTTGTTCGCGACGGCGGCGCTGCTGTCGGCTCATGCCAAACGACTGCTGACGGCGCTGCTGATGGTTTCCTCGGTGGTGCTGGCGTGCGCCGTGCTGCGTCCCCTATATCTTCCAGACTCTGCCGGGATGCGTATCGGCGTCG
This sequence comes from Acidobacteriota bacterium, assembly GCA_046727255.1. Taxonomy (GTDB): domain Bacteria; phylum Acidobacteriota; class Terriglobia; order Terriglobales; family Acidobacteriaceae; genus Acidiflorens. The sequence goes on from JBKPCG010000022.1 coordinate 29,676, forward strand.
AAGCCGGCTGCCGGGTGATCGCGGTCGTGGCAGGAATCGGGCTGATTCGGTATCGTTTTGGACGCCTAGGCATCGGACCAATTCTGCTGAGCCTTGGACTTCTCGCCCTGAACCTGAACTGGCCTCCCTACACGAGTCGCATTCCGGGAGAAGGACTTCTAATTCTGGAAGTGCTTTTCGGTTCCGGCATGTTCCTGATGGTGTTGGGCGATTCGCGGTTGCGGGTCACGCGGTTGTCGGTGCTCAACGAACTGACCGTGACGATCTCGCGCTCTCAAAACCATGGGCCGATGATGCAGTCTGCTTTGGAAAAGCTGAAGGTGGTTGCCAAGGCGAAGACGGCATGGTTCCGCATGATCGAGGGCAGCCAGTTGGTGCTGACGCAGCATGTGGGTCTGTCGCCTGAATTCGTGCGCGCTATCGGCCAGATTGACATGGACGATACGCTGGCACGCGTCCTGCAAGACAACCGGGCGGCGGTTCTGAAACCGTCCGAATCGCCCGAACCGGTGCGCGAGCAATTGAAGAAGCAAGGCATTCATCACGTCGTGGTTCTGCCGGTACAGGGCAAGAAATCGATTCTCGGAACGCTTTCGCTGGGATGTGCTTCAGGTCGAAGCCACAGCGCAGAAGAGTTGGAGTTTCTTGAAACCGTTACCCATCAGTTGGGTATCGCGGTGGAGAATCTGCGCTTGCTGGAGCAGGTGCTGCGCTCACAGCGACAGTGGATGAATACTTTTGATTCGATTCAGGATCTGATCCTGGCGCACGACGGGGACTTCCGTATTCTCAAGACCAATCAGGCGCTTCTGCAACGGCTAGAACAGGCGCCCGCGGACGTGGTCGGGAATCCGTGCGAAATGGTGTTACCGCAGCACTCGCCGTGGAGTGGATGTCCGTATTGCGATCGTGGCGCGGGGCTGACGGAAGGTCCGGACTCATGCTTTGGCGGACAGTCGCTGGTTTCGACCTCTTCGTTTACGGAACAGGGAAGCCAGCAGAAGGGCACCATCCACGTAGTGCGCGACACCACCGATCGGCACGTGGCGGAAGAAAAATACCGCATGCTCTTCGAACAGGCGCAGGAAGGCGTGTTCGTCGCGACGCTGGAAAGCAAGCTGCTCGATTGTAACGACGCCTTCGTCACCATGCTCGGATACACCAGCCGGGAAGAATTGGGGGCGGCTGATATTGACAGCGTGCTTTATCCGGTGGCCGATGAGAGAGCGGCATTCCGCAAGGAAATCGAGGCGCATAACTACGTTCGGAACTTCGAGATCACAGTGCGCCGAAAAGATGGGACGCTGCTGACAGCGGCGGCGAGTTGTTTTGCCACGCGTAATTCGATGGGAAACATCGAGCGCTATCAGGGCTTCATCCTGGATATCACGGAGAAAAAGCGCTCGGAAGACGAGATGCGCCGGCGGAATCGCGAGCTGAACGCTCTCAATGCAATGGCGGTGATTGCCACGCAGTCGTTCGATCTAGATGAAATTCTGAACCTCACGCTGCGACAAGTAATTTCTCTGTTTGGGGCGGAAACGGGTTCCGTGTACTTATCGGCGGGGAATGACGGAGTATTCCGGCGGCGCGCAGGCTGGGGACCGCGGAGTGAGGCGCGGGTCCGCATGTCCGAAGCGACCTTCCCGGAAGGTTTTGGCGACCTGGTGATGCGGTCGCGGGCGGAAGTAGTGACGCAGGATTTTGTGCCGCATCTGCCTCCGGCGGTGGTGGAGTTCGTCTGCGCCGATCGTTTGCCGGGCTGGATCTGGGTGTTGCTGTGGAGCAAAGACAAACCAATCGGCGCCATGGGCATTGCCAGCAAAGAGAGCCGGCATTATTCGAGCAACGACGAAAATTTGCTGGTGGCGATCAGCCGCCAATTGGCTACGACCATCGAGAAAGTTCAACTCTACGAAGAGACCTGCAAGGCATACGAAGACCTGCGGCACACGCAGGAGCAGCTGTTGCAGAGTGAGAAAATGTCAGCGGTGGGACAGTTGATCGCGGGCGTGGCGCACGAACTGAACAATCCGCTGACGGCGATTCTGGGCTACGCACAATTGCTGGAAGGAGCGGGGCTGGATCATCGGTCCGCCGAGTATGTGCGCAAGCTGTTCAAGCAGGCGCAGCGCACCCATCGTGTGGTGCAGAACCTGCTTTCGTTTGCCCGTCAGCGCAAGCCGCAGAAGCAGGACGTCGATCTGAAGAAGGTGCTGGAAGAGACTCTCGTGCTGCGGGAATACGATCTGAAGGTGAGCAACATCACGCTCGAGCGCGATCTGCCGGAGGACATGCCTTTGGTGGTGGCGGATCCGCACCAGTTGGAACAGGTATTCCTGAATGTCATCAACAACGCGCTGGATGCGATGCTCGAGAGCAACAGCAGCGGCGTTTTAAAGGTACGGGGCTTCCGCAAGAATAGCTTCGTTTGTGTGGAATTCGATGACAGCGGGCCCGGAATCAAGGATCCGAGCCGCATCTTCGATCCGTTCTATACCACCAAGAGTGTGGGCAAGGGAACCGGTTTAGGGCTTAGCATCTGCTACGGAATCATCAAGGAGCATGGCGGAGAAATTGTGGCGCGCAACCGGGACGAAGGCGGCGCCACCATTGAAATCCGGCTTCCAGCTAGCGAGAAACAAGAGGTGCCTGAGGTGGCTGCTTCGTCGCCGCGGCGCGAGTCATTGCTGAAAGGGCGCGTACTGCTCGTGGAAGATGAAGAAGCGGTGCTCGAATTCGAGCGCGACGTGCTGGTTGGGGCGGGCGCCGATGTCACTACGTCCATGAGCATGGACGAGACTAAACAGCATCTGCAAAATGGCTCGTTTGACGTCATGGTGCTGAATGGGCGCATGCCGGGCGGTCCGAGCGCAGCCGAGATGTATCGCTGGATGGCCGCGAACTGTGCGGGCATGGAGAAGAGGCTGCTGCTGACGTTCTCGACTGTCACCGACCAGGAGACGCGACGTTTTCTGCAGGATCAGAATGTGCCGTCGCTGGCGAAGCCGTTCGAGGTGGCCGATTTGATTTCGCAGGTTTTGCGGCTGCTGCAGAGGGAAGATGCGTCGGACGCGAAAGTGGCGGCGGCTGGGGCGGGCGCGTAGAACCCCGCAGATCGGTGCGAAGGTGGGCCGTCCCTCCGGGACTTGAGTCATCGTTCGGGCCAACCCCGCGCTGAAGCGCGCGGCTAAGTTGGATCGCCCCTCCGGGGCTGCTTTCGGGTTGTCCTTGCGGCATCGGTCGTGCCGCGGCATTTCTCCATCGCTTCCTAGAGTTGCCCCTTCAGGCCGCGGGTCATTTCTGAGATCAATTTCTGGTTGCGACGATACCAGCGCCAGTGGCCCTGCTTTTTAACTTCCACCAAGCCGGCCCTTACCAGAATCCGCATGTGATGCGACACGGTGGGCTGCGAGAGCTTCACGCGCTCTTCGACGTCGCAGGCGCACAAGCCTGTGTCTTTTCCCAGAGAGTTTCCGCCTTTTTCTTTAAGTGCCCGCAAGATACGGCGGCGGGCTGGGTCGGCAATGGCGTGGAGAAACGGACCGAGGTCGGGCAGGATAGAACCCATGCCAGAAGAGTATCAAAACATTGATCTATGTCAATGTGCTTTCAGGTCTGTTTTGCCGATTACGGCCTCAGGCTTGTACTTTTTTTCAAACTCGCGAGTAAGAGTTTTTAACTGCAAAGATCGCGAAGGAATGGCGCAAAGTTCGCAAAGAAAATCCTCATAAATCAATTGGCTGGCGACCTGCCACTTTATTGAGCCGCCGGCATCTATTCAGAATGCTTTTCGAAGGGAGCAATGAGCGTCGCGAGCGGGAACGGCAGATGAAGGCGGAAGGACGGCTGCCTCCGGGGCAGTCCTTGACGCTGAAATGGCCGGTGCTGCATTACGGGTCGGTACCCCGATTTGATCCGGCTGCGTGGGATTTTCGCGGGTACGGGCTGGTTGCGAATTCGGTTCGTTGGGGATGGGCTGAGTTCTCGAAGCTTCCGCGAGTGGAGAGGACTAGCGATTTTCATTGTGTAACGCGCTGGAGTCGATTCGACAATCGATGGAGTGGAGTGGCGGTGCGGGAGATCCTGAAGCTTGTCCAGCCTCGACCCGAAGCAGGTTATGTTTTGGTGCATGCTGAGCAGGGATATACCGCCAACGTGCCGCTCGTGGACCTGGATCGGGAAGAGGTGCTGGTGGCTACGCATCATGACGGCGAGCCGCTCAGTCCGGAACATGGTTATCCGGCGCGGCTGATTGTGCCGCATCTGTATGGGTGGAAATCGGTGAAGTGGGTGCGAGGATTTGAATTTCTTGACCAGGATGCGGCGGGTTTCTGGGAGCAGAACGGATATCACATGTACGGGGATGCGTGGAAGGAACAGCGGCACAGTGGCTAGCCCGCCGTGGCTAAAGCCCAGTCTTCAAGCGGCTTTGCGGCACGGCTGAAGCCGTGCCCTCCCGCTCTGCGTCTACCAACTACTTTTTCAGAATTGGATTGTAGCCATCGGCGATCAGGCGGCCGCGCATGATCTCGGCGTCTTTGATGTCGGCGTAGGGGCCGACTTGCACACGGAAGAATTTGTCGACGGAAGGGTTGTTGGCTGAGAAGGCGGGGTATTGTTTTTTCTTCAGCGCCTCGACCAGGGAGTCGGCGTCTTCCTGGCGGGTCACGGCGGCGACTTGAACGTAGTAAGCGTTCGAGGGCGGCGGAGCTGCAGCGGCGGAATTCTCGTCGGGCTTGGGCGGTTCGGAGGAAGTAGCGTTGGCGGCCGGCGCTTGCGAATCTACGGGCGTGAGTTTGGTGTCGGCATTTTTTTGTTCTACCGCTTTGTAGAAGCTGAAATCGCCGGAAGTTGGGGTCGGTGGCGGAGCGTTGTTTTTCCCCGGTGAAGGGCGCACCACCGATGATGGATTGCCCGGTTGCGCAGCCAGCACATTGCCGGATCCGACTCCGGTTGCTTTGCGGCCGAGCGAGAAGCCGATGGCGAAGAAGCCGGCACAGATCACGACCAGCGCAAAAAACAGAGCCAGCATCCGGCCGGTGCCGAGGGTTATTTCGGTGTCTTGTGGCACATTCGCCATACTGAATTGGCGCTACTCCTGAACCTCTAACTCCCCGTCTTTGCTGGCGCGGGCGTGCCTCCAAGCAATTTTTGGATCCCTGCGAAGAAATCGACCGGAACGGGAAAAACTACAGTTGTATTTTTCTCGACGCCGATTTCGGTCAAGGTCTGTAAATAACGCAACTGCACGCTGACTGGTTCGGTGGCGAGCAGGTGGGCGGCGTCGACCAGACGCTGTGCAGCTGAGAACTCGCCTTCGGCGTGGATGATCTTGCTGCGCTTTTCGCGTTCCGCTTCAGCCTGCTTGGCCATGGCGCGCAGCATCGACTCGGGCATATCCACCTGCTTCACTTCCACGTTGGCTACCTTCACTCCCCAGGGCGCAGTGTGGGTGTCGAGAATGCTTTGCAGGCGCAGGTTGATTTTCTCGCGATGGGCCAGCAGTTCGTCGAGTTCCTGCTCGCCGAGCACTGAGCGCAGAGTGGTTTGCGCGAATTGCGAGGTCTGGTACACGTAGTTCGAGACTTCGACCACCGCTTTATTCGGGTCGATGACTCGCAGAAAGATGACGGCGTTGACTTTCAGCGTAACGTTGTCGCGGGTGATGATGTCCTGGGGAGGGACTTCGAGGGCTTCCTGGCGGAGGGAGACGCGTACCATCCGGTCGATCGGCGCGAACACCAGGATGATCCCCGGTCCCTTGGCGTGCCCCTGCAAGCGGCCCAGCCGAAAAATAACGCCGCGTTCATACTCGGCCAAGATCTTAATGGAGCTCAGCAGATAGATAACAAGGATGACAATGCCAACGGTGACCACGGGAAACCCGAGATCCATATATGCCTCCGGCCAATCTTAGCGATGAGAGCGTATGAGCGGATTGTAGCGCAAATAGCGAGCCCGGGGTCGCGGGCGGAGTTGTTAAGGGTGATTCATTGCGACGGAAAGCGAGACGCGGCACGCTGCGTCACTACGGGTGAGCCATTATCGGCGTGGCGGCTGGGACGGTCTCGACTTGCAAGGTCAATCCATCGACTTGGCGTACAACGACGCGTTCTCCGGCGGGAATGCTTACCGGGCTGACGGCGTCCCAGAGTTCGCCATGGACAAAGACTTTTCCGGCCGGCGCTAGCGGTGTTTGGGTGATGCCGATTTCTCCGATCAGGCCCTGTTCGCCGGTCGTGATCTTGTTGCGGCGGGCGCGGACCGCGATGCTCATCAGGAACGCGGTGATAATTCCCAGGGGGACGCTGACCGCGAGGGCTGTGACGAGGCGGACGCGCATTTCGGGAATGGGAGCGTCGACGAGCAACAGCCCGCCGATGACCAGCAGCGTGATGCCGCCAATGGTCAACACACCGTGACTGACAAACTTGGCTTCCAGGGCAAACAGGACAAAGGCACCAGCGATCAGGACCAAGGCCGCGAAGCGCGTGGGCAGCAGGTTCAGCGCGAAGGCTGCCAGCAAGATGAAGACTACCCCCACCGTCCCGGGAATGACCGCACCGGGATGATTGAATTCCGCATAGAGCGAGAGTGCGCCGATCGCCAGCAGAATGAATGCGACGTTGGGATCCATGATGTAGGAGAGGATGCGCTGCTTGAGGGTCATCCGATAGTCGATCACTGGTTGGTCAGCAAGGTTGAGCGTAACGGCTGCGCCGTTGAAGCGTTTCAAACTCTTGCCGTTCATCTGGCGGAACAGATCCTGCTCGCTGACGGCTATGTACTCGATAAGTCTCTTGTCGAGCGCTTCCTGATCGGTGAACGATTTGGACTCGCGCACGGCGCTTTCGGCCAGTTCGACGTTGCGTCCTCGTTTGGCGACGACGGAGCGCATCAGGGCGGCTGCGTCGTTCTCCATTTTCTGCTTCATCACGTCGTCCATCTTCCCGCCGAGTATGACGGGATGGGCCGCGCCGGTGTTGGTTCCAGGAGCCATGGCGGCGACGTCGGCGGATTCAAGAATGAAGAAGCCGGCAGAGGCGGCGCGGCTGCCGCTCGGCGTCACGTAGATGATTACTGGAACTGGTGACGCGATGATTTTCTCGATGATGTCGCGGGTCGAGTCGACCAGTCCGCCGGGAGTGTTGATCTCGATCAGCACGGCTTGATCACGGTTAGCGGCGGCCAATTGGAGAGCGCGATCAATGTACTCGGCCGTGATGGGGTGGATGGCGTCGTTAACCACGATCTTGAGGATATCCGCGGAAGCAGAAGAGGACAGCAGAGAGGACAGGGCGAAGATGATGAGCAGTAATCGTAGCGTTCGCATGGGTTCGGCAGCGGCTGGCGCCGCTTCAATTCTATTGTCCTATCTTACGCCCCTTCGGGGCTTTCGCCTTTCCTACTTATGCCACCCACGGCTTGCGCCGTGGGCTGTATTCTTGCGCCGCTTCGCGGCTCGGCGGCGGCTTTCGTTTCGAATTCCTAAGCGAAGGTGGGCCGTCCTTAGGCACTGCGTTTTCCGGCGGCGACGGTTTTGTTTTCCGGTCGCTCAGCTTCGGTCCATCCGGGCAATTCGTTGCTGCCGGTGATGAGGCGGGCTCCACGCTCGTAAGTGAGATACGACCAAGCCCACTGGATCATCACGATCAAGCGGTTGCGGTAGCCAATCAGAAAGAAGATGTGGACGAAGAGCCATGCCAGCCAGGCGAAATATCCGGACAGGCTGAAGCCGGGGAACTGCGCCACACCGGCGGCGCGGCCGATGGTGGCCAGGCTGCCTTTGTCGTAGTAATGGAAGTTGCGGCGCGGTTGATGCTCGAGGTCGCGGGCAATGGTCCGGGCAACCCATTTTCCTTGTTGTATGGCGACCGGGGCTACGCCGGGAAGCATCTTGCCATGCTCGTCCTGAAGAGATGCCAGGTCGCCGATAACGAAGACTTCGGGATGATCGGGGATACTGAGGTCGGGCTGGACGATGACGCGTCCGGCGCGGTCTAACGGGACGCCCAGTTTCTGGCCCAGCGGGGAAGCGGCTACGCCGGCAGCCCATAAGATCACAGAAGCCGGCATGCGGTTGTCTCCCACCCACACCGCTCCCGGTTCGACCCGGGTCACGATGTGCGAGGTGCTTACATCGACGCCTAGGCGCTTGAGCTGCTGTTCGGCTTTCCTGGACAGATCTTCGGAATAGGCTGGCAGAACCCGGGGACCGCCCTCCAAGAGCAGGATTCGGGTGCGGGCCGGATTGATCGCACGGAACTCGTTGGCCAAGGCGTGACGGGAGATTTCGGCCAGAGTCCCTGCCAGCTCGACGCCGGTCGGACCGGCTCCCACCACCACAAAGTTAAGTGGGAAATCGGATGCTCCGGTAAGAGCCTGCCGCTCGGCGAGCTCGAAGGCCAGCAGGACGCGGCGGCGGATCTCCAGGGCATCCTCAATCGTTTTCAGGCCTGGAGCGAAGGGCTCCCACTCGGGGTGACCAAAGTAAGCATGGGACGCGCCAGTGGCTATGACCAGATAGTCATACGGAAGTACCGCCTCGTTGGTAACGACGCTGCTTGATTTGAGATTGAACTCTCGGACTTCCTCAAGCAACACTTCAATATTGGAATGTGCTCTCAATATCCAGCGGATGGGTGCGGCAATTTCGCCGGGGGACAGGCCGGCGGTCGCGACCTGGTAGAGCAGAGGTTGAAAGGTATGGTGGTTCTTGCGGTCCACGACGGTAACCTGAACGGGAAGACGGGCAAGCTTCCGGGCGGCGGTGAGGCCGCCGAAACCAGCCCCCACAACCACCACTCGCGGCATGGATTTGTCGTTCATACGCCCCACTATAGAGATTCCAAATATGGCCGTTGAGTCGAAGTCTTTTCCTGTGGGGGCCACCCCGCTTCCGGCAGTCACGATCCCGGTGCGGACGGCTTGGATTCAGGACACTTACCGGCGGCAGTTTACATGGGCCCAGGTAATCATCGCTTTTCTGTTCGTCGAGTGCGCGGTATGGGCGGCGCGACTGTCGGTGCGTAGCCGCTGGGCTCTGGCGACAGGCGTGATCGTGGTCGTTTTCGCCCTGGTGGACCGGCCGTCTCTGCGGCGGCTGGGGTTGGGACTGCCGAATGCCATGGGCACCGGCTTGATGCTGGGCGTCGGCTTTACGGGCGCCGTGTTCATGTTGTTCGTGACGCGCTGGGCGGGAGGAGCGGCTCCTGCGAATCCGCTATTTCCAAACATGCATATGGCGTGGCAGTACACGATCTGGGCGCTGGTGCAGCAATTCATGCTGCAATCGTTCTTCTTCACGCGCTGTGAAGAATTGTTCGGGAGCTCGACGGCCGTTTGGGTCACGGCTACCTTCTTTGCCGCCGTCCACCTGCCCAACATCGTCCTGACAACTTTTACCTTGATCGCGGGGCTGTTCTTCTGCGAGATGTTCCGGCGTTATCGCAGCATCTATCTGCTTGGCATTGTGCACGCCGTGTTGGGGCTGACGTTATCCGCCACGATTCCGGCAAGTCTGCTCTACCACCTCAGGGTCGGGATTGGGTTTCTGCGATAGGGACGAGCGTCAGCCCACCCGAGCAAGCCCGATTCGGAGCAGCACTTACTCGATCCAGTCACATTGCCGCGCACAGCACCTCCTGTAGTGTCCTGCTTCTTGACACCCCTGCTTCGCGTCCTTTATAAGTAAGTGTTTACTTACTTGTCTCGGCGGCCTCCATGGCAACACCCCAAATCCGCTTTTCATCCGCCGATCGCCGCGAGCAGATTCTCGAAGTCGCGAGCGGGTTGTTTGCGCAGCAGGGATTTCAGGGGACGACCACCAAAGTCATTGCGGAGAAGTCGGGCGTAACCGAGGCGCTCATCTTCCGGCATTTTCCGAGCAAGGAAGAGTTGTACTGGGCAGTGATCGAACGCAAGATCGAATGTGCGGCGCCGTTGGAGCGATTGCTCGAGAATCTGGAAGCGGGAGGCGACGATCTCGATGTCCTGTCGCGGGTCGCGTTTGAAGTGTTGGAGCGGCGCGCCAAGGATCAAACGCTTTCCCGGTTACTCTTGTACAGCGCGCTCGAGAAGCACGAACTCTCCGAACGATTCTTTCGCAATTACATCGCGAACTATTTTGAAGTGCTGGCGCGATTCGTGCGGCAGGGAATTGCCGCCGGACGTTTCCGCAACGTGGACCCCCTTCTGGCGGCACGTGGTTTCCTGGGGATGGTGATCTATCACTCCTGGATACAAGAGCTCTATGGCGGAAAGGAAGTGCAGGATTTCGATATGCACGTCGTCAGCCGGACTCTGGCGTGCATTTGGCTGCAAGGGGTGCAGGCGGAAACGAAATTGGCGTCGAGGAAAGCTAAACTAATGCCGGGCCGGAAGCGTCTAAAGCATTAAGTGAAATTGAGACATGAGCGGAGAACTTCAAATTAATTTTCGTATCCCCCTGCTGGCGGTGATGGCGGCCGGACTGAGTTTGCTTTCGGCTTGCGTCGGGACCAAGGCCGCTTCGGGGCCTCCGCCACCGGTGCCGGTGCTGGCCGCCACCGTCGAGCAGAAAGATATTCCCGTCCAGGTGCACGCCATCGGCGCGGTCGAGGCTTACTCGACGGTGTCGGTCAAGACTCAAATCACCGGCGAACTGACGGGAGTATTTTTCAAGGAGGGCGACGACGTCAAAAAGGGGCAGCTGATCTTCACGCTGGACAAGCGGCCTCTGGAAGCGGATGTACGAAGAGCGGAAGGTGCTCTGGCGCGGGACGAGGCGCAGGCCGCGAATGCGCTTACTGACCAGCGGCGCTTTGAAGCGCTGGTGAAGGCCGGGGTCGTGTCCACGCAGGAATACGACCGGGTGGCATCAAACTCTGAAGCGCTAGCTGCGGCAGTTCGCGCCGACAAAGGGGCGCTGGAAAATGCCAGAGTGCAATTGGTTTATGCGTCGATCTATTCGCCCATTAATGGCCGCACTGGAAACCTGATTGTTCATCAGGGGAACATGGTCAAAGCAAATGATGCTCCCGCGCTGGTCAACATTAATCAGGTCGAGCCGATCTATGTAACTTTCATGGTCCCGCAGCAGTACCTCGCGGACGTGAAGCAGTATTCGCGGAATGGAAGTCTGCCGGTGCAGGCGGTGATTCCGAGCGACTCGCGCGGTCCGATTACGGGTAGGTTAAGTTTCATCGACAATACGGTGGATTCAAATACCGGCACGATCAAGCTGAAGGGAATGTTTACGAACGGCGACCGCCGTCTCTGGCCAGGGCAGTTCGTGGATGCTTATCTGACATTGAAGACACAGAGCAATGCGCTGGTGATTCCGTCGCAGGCTATCCAGAACGGACAGCAGGGGACGTTCGTGTATGTAATTAAAGACGACAACACCGTGGAAGCGCGGACGATCACCACGAGTGAAACGCAACAGGCAGGGCAGGTGATTGTGCAGAAGGGCCTGGCGGTGGGCGAACGCATCGTTACCGATGGACAGTTGAGGCTGGTTCCGGGCGCCAAGGTGCAGGTCAGGCAGGCAGCTGCGGGGGTGGTTGCGCCAACGCCGGCACCAAGCAAGGGGGAGTAGAACGGCGGCGTCTCTGTCCGCGAATGAGAGGCGGCACTCCGCGTCTCTACTGGTGGACGCAAACGGGCACAGGAGATCTGAAGCACGCAGGATGTTCGTATGAACATTGCAGAAGGCTTTATCCGGCGGCCGGTCATGACCACTCTGGTCATGCTGGCAATTCTTCTGTTCGGCATGATGGGATACCGGCAGCTGCCGGTGAGCGACCTGCCCAACGTGGATTTCCCCACGTTGCTGGTGAGCGCGAGCGTGCCCGGGGCGACGCCCGACACCATGGCATCGGCGGTCGCGCAGCCGCTGGAGCGTCAGTTCTCGACTATCGCCGGCCTGGACTCGATGACGTCGAGCAGTTCGCAGGGCTCCACCCAGATCACGCTGCAATTTAGCCTCAATCGCAATATCGATGCGGCTGCGCAAGACGTGCAGGCCATGATCGCCAAGGCTGCGCGCGATCTGCCGCAGAATATGCCCAGCCCGCCTTCGTATCAGAAGGTGAATCCGGCGGATCAGCCGGTGCTGTACATCTCGTTGAACTCGCCCACGCTGCGGCTCTCCGATGTGGATGAATACGCGGAAACGCTGATTGCACAGCGCGTGTCCATGGTCAGCGGTGTGGCGCAGGTGCAGGTGCTGGGGGCGCAAAAATATTCGGTGCGAGTTTCTCTCGATCCCCGTGAGTTGGCCAGCCGCCAGGTGGGCATCGATGAGGTAGCGCAGTCCATTCAGAACGGCAACGTGAACCTGCCGACAGGGACGCTGTTCGGCGCGAATCAGGCGTACATCGTGCAGGCCACCGGACAGTTGAATAAGGCGAGCGACTACGCGCCGCTGATCGTTACGTACCGCAACGGCGCACCGGTTCGGCTGGCGGATGTGGGAACGGTCCGCGATAGCGTGGAGAACGACAAGACGGCCACCTGGTTCTTCGATCGGGAATTCGGCGTACGGCGCGCCATTATGCTTGCCATTCAGCGCCAGCCTGGAACGAATACCGTCGACGTAGTGGACAATATCAAACACCTGCTGCCCAGCTTCAAGGAGCAGATGCCGCCTTCGGTCCGGCTGAATATTCTTTACGACCGCTCGGTGAGCATTCGCGACTCTGTGGGGGACGTTAAGTTCACGCTCCTGCTGGCGCTTGTCCTTGTTATTCTCGTCATCTTCCTGTTCCTGCGGAACATTTCTGCGACTGCCATCCCGAGCCTGGCGCTGCCGTTGTCGCTGGTAGGGACTTTCGCACTGATGTACATGATGGGCTACTCGCTCGACAACCTGTCACTGATGGCGCTGACGCTGTGCGTGGGCTTTGTGGTGGACGATGCCATCGTGGTGCTGGAGAACATCGTGCGCCATATGGAGTTGGGCGAGCAACCCATGACCGCGGCGCTGCGAGGATCGAAAGAGATCAGCTTCACAATCGTCTCGATGACGCTCTCATTGGCTGCGGTGTTTATCCCGGTGCTGTTTATGAGCGGACTGGTGGGACGGCTGCTGCACGAATTTGCGGTCACAATCGGCGCGGCCATTCTGGTGTCCGGCTTCGTTTCGCTCAGCCTTACGCCAATGTTGTGCAGCCGCTTTCTGCGTCCTCATGCGGGAGAAAGGCACGGCCGGCTGTGGCGGATCACGGAAAGTTTTTTTGACGGCCTGCTGCGGTTCTATGACCGCACGCTGCAGTTCACGTTACGCCACCGCGGCCCGACGATGGCCGTATCGCTGATTGTGCTGGTCGCGACCGTCCAGATGTTTCGGACGATTCCCAAGGGATTCTTGCCCGACGAGGACCAGGGGTTCATTTTCGTTTTCACCGAAGGGCCACAGGGGATTTCTTACGACAGCATGGTGCGGCACCAGCTAGCGCTGAACGATATCGTGATGAAGCTGCCGTGGGTGGATACGTTCAACAGCACCGTGGGCGGGGGCAGTTCCTCGGTTTCGCAAAGCAGCAATCAGGGACGCATCTTCATTCACATGTTGCCGCGCAGCCAGCGCGCGCCCGCGCTTGAACTGGTGCAGCAGCTTCGCGCACAACTGGCGGTCGTGCCTGGAATTAACGCCTACCCGCAGATGCTGCCGACCATCCGCATCGGCGGCCAGTTAACCAAGAGCCAGTACCAATACACGTTGCAGAGTCCAGACACGAAAGAACTTTACGACGCGGCTCCGAAGCTGGAGAGTAAGTTGCGCTCCGATCCGCGGGTAAGCAGCTTGCTTCAGGACGTGACCAGCGATTTGTTGATCAAGAATCCGCAGATCGATGTGAAGATCAATCGCGACCGCGCTTCGACACTTGGCATAACCGCACAACAAGTAGAAGACGCGCTCTATACGGCTTACGGCGCGCGCCAGATTTCGACTATCTACGCGCCTAGCAATACTTACCGCGTAGTTACTGAGTTACAGCCACAGTTCCAGGCGGACCCGTCGGTGCTCTCGATGTTATATGTGAGGTCGACGGGGGGCCAGCTTGTGCCGCTGAATGCGGTCGCGCAGTTTTCGCCGAGTCTGGGTCCGCTGACGATCAATCACCTGGGACAGTTGCCGGCGGTTACACTGTCGTTCAACCTGCATCCAGGTGTGGCGCTGGGCGATGCGGTGAATGCGGTGGATAAGATGGCGCGGGAAACGCTGCCGCAGGATATGTCCACCAGCTTTCAGGGAACGGCGCAGGCGTTTGAGTCGTCGTTGAGCGGGCTGGGCATTTTGCTGATCGTGGCGATTGCAGTCATCTATCTGGTGCTGGGTATTTTGTATGAGAGCTTCATCCATCCGCTGACAATTCTTTCGGGATTGCCTTCGGCCGGCTTCGGTGCGCTGTTGACGCTGATGATCTTTAAGATTGACTTGAACCTGTATGCGTTTGTCGGCGTGATCATGCTGGTCGGGATCGTGAAGAAGAATGCCATCATGATGATTGACGTTGCTTTGGAAAAACAGCGCACAACCGGCGAGACCCCGGCAGAAGCAATCTATCAGGGTGCGCTGCTCAGGTTCCGTCCGATCATGATGACAACCATGGCGGCGCTGATGGGCACGCTGCCAATCGCGCTCGGATTAGGAGCTGGAGCGGAATCGCGGCGTCCGTTGGGCCTGGCGGTGGTGGGCGGGCTGGTATTCTCGCAGATGCTGACGCTCTATATCACTCCGGTTTACTACATTTATCTGGACAAGTTCGAACAGTGGCTGAAGTCGCGTAAACGCCGTGGCGCGCGCGCAGTTACCGAAGAAGGGCTGCGCGACAGGGATCTTGTTTCCAGCGATGCACATGACTGAGGGCGGGGCGGCTGTTAGATCTGGTCGCGGCGACGCTTCCCTGCCGAGCTTGAATGCCGCCAATAAAGTGCGAGCGCTCAGTTCGAGCGCCATGGGCCGAATGTAGCGCACGTTACCAACTGGCGATGTCCGGCTGATGCGCAATTGGAACCGGCACGACGGCGGGTGGCGTGGCGACGTTCAGCACATCATCGCTGAGCGCGAAGACACACACGATCAAGGCAAAATACCCTGGTGATGGGGACTTTCAAGCCGAGTACTGGGACGGTCACCCAAGTTGTGGAGTTGTACCCGACGACCACAACCCTTAACTCGATTCCTAACCCTTCACAGTTCGGACAAGCGGTGACGTTTACGGCCCAGGTAACTGGCACGGGTCCGGGACCAACTGGCAAAGTGAAGTTTCTGGACGGAACAGCCGGGATTGGGTTGGCGACGTTGAACGGTAGTGGAGTAGCCAAACTAACCGAGTCCACGCTCGCCGTCGGTACGCACCCGATCACATCAGTAGCTAGGGGATGCCTTCTCCGCGAAGAGCACGTCCTCGGTGGTGAACCAGGTGGTGCAATAGCTCAGCCGGCACAGTTCCCCTGAGACGGTTGATTATGGTCGCTGATCCTTGCGGCCACGTCCTCGCTTCCAGTAGCCTGATGCTTCTCGGATATCCAGATGTACGGCGGCGGATGACGGCCGGAGGCGGCAGCAGGCTTCATGATTGCCACAGATCAGCGGAGAGCGGATACTTCCGCTCCGAGCGCCACAGCCAGCAAGGGTTGGCCGCGCTTTCTTCTTCCTTCGGTTCGCGACCTGGTATTCCTGGTTGCGTTCTGGGCACTGCTCGTTGGACCACTCTCCAATCGCCCGTTGGCCGACGCTGACATTGGATGGCACATCCGTGCGGGCGAGCAGATTCTGGCTACGCACTCCGTCCCGCGAGTGGACTCGTTTTCTTCCACCATGCAAGGCCAGCCCTGGTTTGCGTGGGAGTGGCTCTATGACACATTGCTGGGAGTGGTGTATGGCTCGATGGGGGTGAACGGAGTGGTGTGGCTGGCTGCTCTGCTGATGTCGACTGCGTTCGCCGTCTTGTTCTGGCAGGTGCTCGTGCGCGGAACCGGATTGCCGGCGGCTCTGCTGCTGTGGCTGCTGGTGCTGGGGGCGTCCAGTATTCATGTGTTTGCGCGGCCGCATATCGTGAGCTGGCTGTTCACGCTCTTGTGGTTTGTCGCGCTGGAACGATGGGAGCAGGGAAGCGCACCGGCTTGGCTACGCTGGTTCTTTCCGGTTTCGATGTTGCTGTGGGTCAATCTGCATGCCGGGTGGCTGCTGGGAATGACGTTGCTCGCGATTTACGCGCTCGCGGCCTTTGTCGAGAGCTTGCGCGGGTCGGACGCCATCGCCCGGATTCTCAGCGCGCATCGGGCGCGCGCCATGGCGTGGACGTTTCTCGCTTCCGCCGTGGCTACGGTCGTGAGTCCTTATGACGTGCGGCTGCACGCGCACATCTACCGCTATCTCAGCGATCCGTACCTTATGAACCGGATCGCCGAGTTTCGTTCGCCGGATTTCCACGGCTGGGGGCAGCGCTGCTTTGTGGTGATCCTGGTGCTGGTGCTGATCACCGCCGCTGGAAATCGCGGGAAGATGCGGGTGAGTCACTGGCTGGTCGTCGTGCTCAGCGCGTGGGCGGGAGTGTATGCGGTCCGCAACCTGCCCGTGTCTGCGATGCTGCTAGTGCTGATCGCGGGACCCGTATTGTGGGAGAGTGTGGCTGGGCTGGCGGAGGATCCGGGGGCATGGGGGCCGGTGCGGCGTGGGGCCGCATGGCTATCGGGATTCGCGGCGCGAGCGGGAACGCAGGAGCTTCAACTTCGGGGACATTTGTGGCCGGCGTTGGGCGTGATCGTGGCGCTGGCGATTTGTCTGAACGGCGGGCGAGTGGTGTCGCGACGGGTGATTCAGAAAGAATTTGATGCGACTCGTCTTCCTGCCAGCGCGGTGGATTATCTGGAGCGGGAGCGTAGCGCGGAGCCCGTCTTCGGGCCGGATCAATGGGGCGGCTTTCTTATTTACCGGTTGTACCCGCGGCGGAAGGTAGTGATTGACGATCGCCACGATCTGTACGGCTCTGCTCGGTTCCGCGAGTACCTGATCCTGATGCAGGGTGAACCGGGCTGGAAGGACGTGCTAGAGAACTGGCAGATTCGGACGGTGGTGCTGCCGACGGGATCGACGCTCGCGAATTTGTTGAAGCAGATTCCGCGGCAATGGCAAACCGTTTATCAGGACAACGCGGCTGTAATTATGAAGCGGCAGAGCGAAGGCGATCTATAAGACTAGACCTTCGCAGAGGTCGACCCGCGAATGCCAGCGTCAAAGAAATTGCTCGAACCGTGTTTCCTAATTCCCGCTCAAATTCACACGAATCATGTGTGCTTGACCGGTCCACGGTATTCCGGAGAGTGAGGCTGCGTTTGCCGTCTGGCTCCATGTTGAAATTGGCTTGCCATCGAGTTCCACACTCGATGGTTTGACGGTTACGCCGTACACCACAATTTGCAAATCCTTAAACCACGGCTGGTATGGTCCCTGGGCGGCGGCGACGTTAATTTGAACTCCGCTCGGGCTAGTGCTGCAACTGAAGTGGACGCGCAGGCTTTCACCGTGCTGGTAGGCGAAGGTGTCGCCGTCGTCCAGGTACAGGTCGCCGGTGCATTGGGGACCAGGGTAGATGCGCAGTTCGAGTGGTCCGCTGGGAGTTTCGCCGACGTGCTGAATGAGCGGTTGCTGCGGCAGAATGCTGCCTGCTCGCACATAAACGGGAAGGGTATCGAGAGGCGGGTCGACCTGGAATGCTTTTCCCCCGTCTAGGCGGTTGCCAGTCCAATAGTCGTACCAGTCACCCTTGGGCAACGTCACGGAATAAGCGTCGGTGAACGGCCAAACTTTGGGCGCGACCAGCAGGTTGCTACCGAACATGAATTCCTCGCCATTGGTGGTCAGGGAATCGTCGTCGGGAAATTCAAGAAACATCGGACGCATCAGCGGTACTCCAGTGCGGGAGCTTTCCTCCATGCTGGTGTAGATGTAGGGCAGGAGGCGATAGCGAGTTTCGATATAGCGCTTGCGGATGCTCTCGTGCTCCGGCCCATCCACCCACGGTTCGCGGAAACGCGTTCCTTTAGCAGCGTGGTTGCGATAGATAGGATTGAACGCTCCGAGCTCCATCCAGCGTGTCAACAATTCCGGAGTTGGACTCCCGTTGAAGCCTCCGATATCGGCGCCCACGAATGCATAACCCGACACGCCCAGATTGGCGAGCTGCGGAATAGAGATTCGCATGTGATTCCAGCTCGCGGTGTTGTCCCCCGTCCAAGAGGCTGCGTAGCGCTCGGTTCCAGCGAAGGCGGCGCGAGTCAGCACAAATGGCCGCAGGTTGGGCTGGAGGCGCAACATTCCTTCATAGGTGGCCCGCACGTTCTGCATGCCGAAGACGTTATGGATTTCGCGATGGTCCGTTTTTCGCCCGTCCACGCTGTGTACAACATCGAGCGGCATTGTCTTTGACAGAGTTTCAAACAGGGCGGGCTCATTCATGTCGTTCCAGAAGCCACGAATCCCCATCTTCACGAAGTCCGTGTACAAGGTTCCCCACCATTCGCGGACCTCTTTTCTCGTGAAATCCGGAAACACGGTATCGCCTGGCCACACCTTGCCCACGTACTCCGAGCCATCCCGATTTTTCACGAAATAGTCGTGCTTGTGACCCTCGTCGTAAGGTCGATAGCCCGGCAGGTGGGCGAGATGGAGATCCGTAATTGTAACGAGCTTGAAACCCTCCTCACCTAAGTCCTTCACCATCTGTTCGAACGTGGGGAAGCGCTCACGATTCACTGTAAACGGACGGTTGTCCTGCTGATAGTCGATATCGAGGTAGATGACGTCGGCGGGAATTTGGCGTGTGCGGAATTCAGCTGCGATCTCCCGCACTTGCGACTCCGGGTAATAGCTGTAACGGCATTGCTGATAACCGAGCGCAAACAGTGGAGGCAAGGGAGTGCGTCCCACAAGCTGCGTGAACAGTTCGATTACTCGCTTGGGGCTTGGTCCGTAGAAAAAGTAATAATCGAGAGCGCCGCCATCCGATCCAAATGAGTACAAGTCGCGAGCTTCTTTGCCAAAATCGAAACTGCTGCGATAGGTGTTGTCGAGGAAGAGACCATAGGCAACGCCATGGCGCATCGCCAGGAAAAAAGGGATGGCCTTGTAGAGCGGGTCGGTGGACTCCTGCCAGCCAAACATGTCGCTGTTCCAGTTGGTGAAGGCGATTTCCCGATGATCGAGCGGTCCGGTCTTATCACCCAATCCAAAGTAGTGTTCATCGTCTGGCATCGTTTTCCAGAGTCGAAACTCGGTGCCATCAAATGCGGCAGGATGGTCGGCCCGCTCTGGAGAGAGAATCTTGCCGGTCGTGTCGAGGAAAGTAAGGCGAAGAGGTGACTTGTCGACCCGGATTACCAACAGATCTGTGCGCAGTTCGAGCGCGGCATCACTTCTCGAGACTCGCAGTTTGGTGTTCGTCGGAAATGTGCCGGGAAGAACAGCGAAGGACTGGTCCGCCGGGAACGTTCCGTTGGGCGTGTATGTAACGCGAATGACGTCCGGAGCTAGCGCGATGAGTCGGACCTTCCCGCGCTGAGCGGACAGTTCGACCTGGTTTGGGCGCTCGCCGACGCGCACAAGATCACCCAGGGTCTGCCACCCGGATTCGGCAAATACTGTCTGACCGAGCAGCACACTGACAAACAGGAGGGCATTTTTGAGAAAATCCATGTCACTTCTCGATTACGAAAAGCTGTCGTTCCGGATGTGTCGCTATTTTTCCACGCGCAGGAAATCTCCCGTGGAGGCATTCACAGCTACTCGCAACTTGGCGCTGACGGGAGCGGTGCCGTAGATCACGTGCCAGGTGAGCTCGTTGGTTTGGCGGTTCCAATCGACGATGTAAAGAATTGGCGAGTCGGGAGCTTTCTCCAGCAACTTGTCTCCGCCGTGCTTCTGGGCGGTATCCAGCGCCTGGTTGGAATCGACTTTGAGAAAGGCCTGGTCAAACACCGTGGTGCTGGTGTTGGAGGGGCTGTAGCTATCCTCGACACCGAAGGAAACTTCTCCGTCCTCCCAGGTGTAGGGCCGAGAGGAATGCTGCTGCGTTGGGGAGGCAAACCCCACGCGCCACGCCCGAGACTTGCCCTCCCGTCCCTTCGAATCGTCCGTGAGGATGGACTCGATCCGGTAAGGCTGGGCGTCGCGCGCCCAATTGCGGGCCGCGATATAGCATTTTTGAAATGCATTTCTCGCGGTGATGGGTTCGGGTGGTTTGGGCTTTTCTACTTGCGCGGGTTTGCTTGGTTCCGAGGAACACGCCGTCAAGAGCCCGAGCGCGAAAACCGCAACGACCAATTTTTTCATGGCCATTTCCTGTAGGATTTGGGTGGCAGATCGCATCGTCATTGTACTGGACCTTCAGCATGGATTCCTATTTGGAACAACTGTGGCGGGAACTCGAAGAGACAATGACCAGCTGTAGCCCCGAACGTATCGGCAACGGCCCGGAAGGGAGGTGGACTCCGGCGCAGGTACTGGAGCACCTGTATCTCACCTACCATAATACCAACAAGGGGCTGGCCAAGTGCCTGGAGAAGGGCACTCCGCTCGGGACGCGGGCCAGTCTCCGCCATCGATTGAGCACGCTGCTGGTTGTGAACCTGGGGTACTTTCCGAAGGGCAGGAAGTCTCCGGAACGCGCTGTTCCCAAGGGGATGGCCGCGGAAGAGGTGCTGCGCGCCATTCTTCCGGAGATTCAGCAAATGGATGCAGGACTGGCAGAGTGCGAACGACGGTTTGGCAGGCGCGCCGGGATTCTCGACCACCCAGTTCTCGGTCCCTTAAATGTTGCGGAGTGGCGCAAGTTCCACTGGGTCCATGGAAAACATCACACGCGGCAAATTCGGGAGCGGGTAGGACAGACTTCGGGATGAGATGGGAAGGAATCCCGTGGAACTCCGGGACTCCCTCGCGAAAAAGGGAGTGGTTCTACTCGCGCTGGCGAATTCCAGCCTTGCGCGCCTGCTCCGTGAGGTTATCGAGATCCTGCTTGGCGGCGTCCACCGCTTTCTGCTTCTCGTCGAGCTGCTTTTTGAAGTCGGCGTCTTCTTTGTCCCACGTTGCCGAATTGCGCAGGCGATTGCCGGCATCGGAATACATGGCCACGGCACGCAGGCGGTATTCGCGCTGAGTCAGTTCCAGTTCGTGGCTTAAGGATGCGACCTTCTGCTTCTGATCGTCGATCTTGTTCTTCCACTCATCGGCGGCTGACGGGGGTTTCTCGGCGGCGGGTTTTTTGTCCGCGGCTGAGGTTGCTTGGGCTGGTGCCTGGTTCTGCGGGTTGACGTCTCCGGTCGGAGTGCTGCCGTTGCCGGTAACAGCGGGGGCAGGCCCGACCACGCTCAGGTGTTCGGTCTTAGGTAGGTTGTCATTGTCGTATTGATGATTGGCCGCGCTCTGATGCGTCTTCCCCTTGCGGGCCGAGCGCGCGACCTCTCCCAGGGACTGAGCAAATGCGCCGGTTCCAAAGAGGAGCAGTACTCCGATTGCCATCCAAATTATGCGTTTCATGTCGTCATCCTTCCGCAGGCGCGGTATCTCATTGCGTGCCTGCCGTCATTGATCGTTATGCGTTGCTTCAAGAACTCGTGGTCGCAGCTTTGGCGCCTGCCAGGAAACTGCCGATCGTCCGGTCCAGTTGCGCCGCTTCCATGGCGATATCGTCCGCCAATTGCCGCGCTAGTCCCGCGTCCCGGCTGTGAGCCAATTGCTGTGCATATCCCGCAATGGTGGTCAAGGAACTTCTCAGTCCCAGGGCCATTTCCGCGGACACTTCCTCGCGCATCTCCTGGTCGTGGCGGATGCGCGAAATTTCGGTCCTGTCGGTGAGCACGAAAGTTGTCCCCATCAGGCTGGCGTCCTCGGCCAGCACGGGAGAGACCGTCAGATCCAGCACCCGGCGGATGCCTTCCGGGCTGACATAGTCGAGCACGAGCCCGCGGACAACAGACTCGCCTCGCACCGCCGGAGACACGGCTAACTCGACATTCGAGGCGCCACCTGCGCTGCTCTCTCGGAGGGTTGCAGTGCGAAAAAGCTCAGCAGCTCGCATCCCCACCGGGGAGGCGAATCCCAGAAGCTGGCGGGCCATTGAATTTGCCTGACGCACCAATCCGCTGGCGTTGAAGAACAATACGCCGCAGGAGAGGTTCGCGAGCACGGTAGCGCTCAGGGTATCCGACGCTTTCGCTTTTCTCCGCGCGGCTAGCTGGAGTGCGGTGAGTTCGTGTTTTTGCTGTTTCAGCTGCTGGATGACGGCATGATAGCTATGGATCGGCAAACCCTCGGCAGCGAGTGGAGACTGAGCGAAGGAGTCAGTCTCACCGACCAGGCTTTTGCGGGTGCGACGGATCGCGATTGCTCCCACCACAAAAGCTGCAATGGTGATCAGCAAAGGCATTCCCAAACGCAACACCATCGGATTAAGCAAAAGCTTCACAGCAACCCCCAGTACCAGTGCAGCAGATCGTTTCCAAAGAAGAACGCCAGCAATGCCATGCTTCCGAGAAAAACTCCGAAGGGCATTTCGTAATAGCGAAGAGCCGTGCGAGCCGATTGCCAGGCACGCCGCCGGGCTTCGAGCGATGAAGTCCCGCGCGCGGCATTCCGGCGGGTACGCTTGATCCAGACCGCCAGAACCGTACTGACTCCGAAAACAGAGCCGGCCAGTGAGGCGGCAAAGATCGTCAGCACGGTGAGTCTCGTGCCCAGGAACGCTCCGATCATCGCCATTAACTTGACATCCCCGAATCCCATGCCTTCCACGCCGCGCGCGCGCAGATAGATGGCAGCGGCGCCGTACAGAAACGAAGCTCCGACAGCCGCTCCCAGCGCCGAGTCCGCCAGTGACCACAAGCGCCACGAAACCTCGCCGCTCACTGGCAGAGACACCAGGCCGGGCATGATTCGGGAAGCGAGATCATTCACTGGAACCAACAGACTGAATAAGATGCCGAGCGCCAAGCCGGGCAAGGTGAGGGCGTCCGGAAGAAGCTTAGTTTCTGCATCGGTGAAAATCAGCCCGAGCAACAAGTAGCCGAGGACGATGCACTTGAGCATCCCGAGGCCGAGTCCGAAATGGGAGTAGCAACCGAGAAACAGCAGGCCGGTGAGCAGTTCGACCACCAGATAGCGGGGCGAAATCGGCTCTTTGCACTCGCTGCATTTTCCGCGCAGAACCAGCCAGCTCAGGACCGGCAGGTTGTGATAGAGCGGAATTCCTTTACCGCAGTGTGGACACGCGGAACGGGGCGTGACCACCGACTTGCCCAAAGGAAGTCGATAGATGCACACGTTCAGGAAACTGCCAAAGGCCAGTCCCAAAGCGAAGATCACGGCTGCAAGAAGAGGATCCACGTTAGCTAAGTGCCCAGTTTGTCTGGATTTGGCGATTATATTCCTGGTAGGTGGCGGGCTTCTAAGGTACGAAGGGGATGGTACTTCTGGCCGGGTGGAAGTGATTGTCAACAAAGCAGGAAAGCTGGGCCCATTCACACTGTTGGTCGCGAGTTGTGTACTGATTTTGACGGGTTTGCCGATAGAACTGGTGTGATCGAAGTAGCGCACGAACCACGGGCGGCGGTGATGATCGTGGTGGAGGTATCGTGGGTAAATCAGCGCGGAACTTTGCAAGCCGTTCGCGCGCGCATGGAAAACAAGTCTGCCGGAGGGGCACGCATACGGATCCGGACACCGATCGAGGTGGGATCAAAGCTGAAAATTCAGTGGCGCTGGGAGCAGTTTTCCGGCATTGCCAAGTATTGCCTCAGTGACGGAATGGAGTATCTTTTGGGCATTCAGCGAGACAAGAAAAGTGGGGTCCTAACCCGGCCTGTTCCCACGGCTAGGCCAGTGCGGAATGGTGTGAGAAGCAGCGATCCTCCAGTTTCATACAAAATCCAAAGCCCACCGAAGCTTCAAAGCAAGCCCAGCGAAATTCGTGCAGCCCAGGAGAAGGTGGAAGCTATACCCATCGTGCCCGTCGCGAAGTTCCAGGAAAGCAAGCCGAGCGAAATTCCTGTCGCGTACGAGAAGGTGGAAGCTGTGCCCATCATAACCGCCGCGAGCGGCACGACCGCAATCCCTGCTCGCGATGCAGGTAACGAAATCGACGGCAGGAGGCCGCGCATCTCGCAGACCCCCAACCTGGATGCTCTTCGAGCGACGGAACCCCAAACGAAAGAGCCGCCACAAGAAAGCAAGCTGGCAAGGAAAGGACACATATGCGACGAAAAAGGCTCGACTCGGCACTTTGGAGCAACAAACAGGACGATCCCAGCGGAAGCGGCAACGGAAAAAGCGACGGCGCAGGCGAGAAGAGGAATATTGTGCCCCAGGTGGCTCCTGTTCCTGAAAAACTGTCTCCGAGTCCTGCAGGGGCGGGCGTCGCAAACGGCTCCGTCGAGTTGTTGCCATGGAAGACATTTACCGCGCGGCTGGGATCATGAATCCGCGGAGGGGATACCGCATTAACGCGGAGGGGATACCGCATTAACCATTAACAAGGTGGTCGAGATGCTTCAGAGCGAGCACGTCCGCGGATTATCGAAGGAGATGAGACGAGCTGCCGTGCTGATGGCTCTGGACTGGGCCGGCATACCGATCGACGAAGTGCTGATGGACGCCCGGGCTCGTCAGAATGCCCCGGATTCCTACGAGGCCGGACAGAGGAAACAGGTTGAGGCAGAGTGGGCACGGAAGGCGGAAGAGAGTGTCCAAATTCAGGCCGAACTGGAGCGCGTGAAGGAGCAGTATGCGGCGCGTATCAGCCGCCACCTGAATGGTGTGGCGCAGGAGAAAGCGGCGTTCAACAATTGGCAGACAATGAAACAGCCGGAATTCCAAAGCATGTCGGAAGCTGCGGAGCTGTGTTCGAAATCGACTGTCTCCGAGGCGGCTAGTTCGTCACCCCTGGAGGCGAGCATGGTAGCCACCAGCGCCAAGCCGGTGTAGTCACCACGGATCGAGGTGCTTGATCCTCACTGGTCTAGCAAATTCAAGAACGAGAACGACTCCTCCCTAGCACTGCCTCAAGCCGATCAAGAAAATGGTTTCACGCGACGCGGCTGGCGGCGGCGTGCCCGTTGGGCAGGAAGATCGAGAACACGGTTCCCCGGTTCTGGCCCTCGATCCGGCTACGCACGCGAATGGAACCACCGTGATTTTGCACGATGCCGCGCGACACCCACAGTCCGAGGCCGGTGCCCGCGTCGTTCTTGGTCGTGTAAAAGGGCTCAAAGATGCGGCGCAGACTTTCGCGGGGGATGCCACTGCCGTTATCGGCCAGCGTCATGCGAATTCCGTCCTGTCCGTCGGACCATTGCCGGCCTGCTGCAACGCGCACGTGGAGAGCACCGCCTTCACCCATGGCATCAACTGCATTCACCAAAAGGTTGGCTAGCAACTGCCGAACTTCGCCGGAGTAACCGCTGATCTGCGCGCTGCCGCGATAGCGCCGGCTTACGCGAATCTGTTTGTCCTCCAGTTTTCGGGAATACAAGGCGAGGACCTCGTCCATGATGCGGGCGGCATCCATCCGGCCTGGAGAAGCTGTGTCCCGGACAAGTCCCAAGGTTTGCTGGGCCAGACGCGCTACCCGGCCTACTTCCTGTTCGGCCATGGACAAATATTGCTCGGCCTGGCCGGGATCGTTGCGCGCGAGGTAAAGCAAGTTGAGCACAGCCTCGAGGGGATTGTTGATTTCGTGGGCGATCGACGCAGCCAGCCGTCCGGCGGTGGCCAGCTTCTCGCTGCGGCGGACCGCCTCTTCTGAACGCTGCTGAGCGGAGATGTCCCGCGCGATGGCGGACGCCCCAACAATGTTGCCCTCCCGGTTGCGGAGCGGGGAGACCGTGAGCTGCACCGGAACGCGAGTACCGTCCTTGTGCATGCGCTCCGTCGGGTAAGACTCCACCGAACCGCCGTGATTGAGCACCTGACGGTTGTGCTCGACCTCCTCGCGTCGCTCGGGTGGAGCAAGAAGCATCACAGGAGAGCCAACCGCCTCTTCCGCGCTGTGGCCGTAAAGACGTTCAGCGCCGTGGTTCCAACTGGTGATGATTCCTTCTGGATTGGTGCTAAAGATGGCGTCGTCGGAACACTCTACGATAGCCGCCATTTCGCGCAAGGTTCGTTCCGCCGTGAGATCGGCATGGGTTTTCTGCCGCGCCAAACTACCGACGAGCACGGCCAGCACTAGAAACACCGCCAGCCGTTCCACATCGTCGCTCGGGTTCACGGCGAGACTCAAGCGCGGGGAGAGCACGAAGAAGTCAAGGCAGGCGGTAGACACGGCAGAGCAAAGTAGCGCTGGACCCAGCCCAAAAAAGCGAGCCGTCACTACCACCGCGGCCAGAAACAGCGCAAAGGGATGGCGATGCAGGATCGGAGACAGGGTCCAGATGCTGAGCGCGACCCACGCCGCGAGCACAGCCACGCCATAGCGCACCAGAGTCGAATGGCGCTTCAGCACTGTCCATCTCTCGAGCATGGGTCTTTTGTCCGGCATGGTTGAAAAAGGCTACAGGTTCAGACTATGCGTGACGCTGCGATGGTCGACGAAGGTCGGGTCTGACGAACCCCAAATATTCTGAAAACTCTAGCAGCCGCGGCGTGCTGCTGCAACTGCCCAGATGCCGTGGCGCAGGCGATGAGGAACATCACCGGACGGTATGAAAATAGCAGTGTGGAATCGCGAAGGATTAGGCGTCCTAACGATGCAGAAGAAAAGGCGCCGCAAGCAGTCTGTTACGAAACGGGCGGCCCTAGGTAATAAGAAGCGATGTTCGGGAGTTCCCGACATCGCTTTTTTGCTTTTCAGGTTCTAGCGAACGGATGCGGTCTCGTTAGGGCACCAGCGCGGCTCGCAGGCGGGTTCCG
>JBKPCG010000023.1:0-6585 GCA_046727255.1 Acidobacteriota bacterium
CTTGGCAAGAGCGTTCAATCGCAGCTTCTCAGCGATGTGAAAGTCGGGTGCCAGCTTTCCGGTGGCATCGATTCTTCCCTGGTGAGCGTCTTTGCGCGGTCGCACTTCGGGGCTGAGATGGAGTCCTTCTCGATAGTTTTCAACGATCCGAATTACTCCGAGGAACCTTGGATCTCGCAAGCCGCGATCGCCGCCAATGCCGACAGCCATCGATTTATTCTTACTGACGGATTTTTTCTCGACACACTGGAGAACGCAACCTGGCACATGGACGAGCCGATTGCCCATCCCAACTCGATAGGGATATGGCTGCTGGCACAGAAATCGCGTCCGATGGTGACTGTTCTCCTGAGCGGAGAGGGAGCGGATGAGGTCTTTGGCGGGTACGCGCGTTTCTACCACGCCAATGTACGGAGCAAGATCTCTCCGTGGCTGCCGCTGCTGAAAATGCTACCGAAGATGGGCAGGCGTATGGAACGGCAGTTTGGCGGCAATCCTATCGACAGCTTTATCGGTGCGTCGTTGTTCCAACGCCCGGAAGAACTTGCCTCGTTGCGACCGGAGACCGACTTCGAGAAAGTAATGCTCCGCCGCCGCGCGATTTTCGCTGAGGGGCATGCGGATCATGTGGCTAATTGTCTGAAATACGACATGCAAACCTACATGGTGGACTTGCTCGTGCGGCAGGACAAAATGACGATGGCTCACTCGCTTGAAAACCGCGTGCCATTTCTTGACTTGAATCTGGTGTCTTATGCAAGGAGTCTTCCCACGCGATGCGTTGTGAGCGACTCGATTGGGCTGCGTGATGCCAGCATGCGCGGAACCAAGGTGACGCTCAAGAATCTGGCGCGCCGGACGTTCGACGAGAGGTTCGTTTACCGGGGAAAAGCGGGCTTCAGCATACCGCTAGCTGATTATTTTCGAGACAAGAGATTTGAATCTCTGATGGAGGATCAGTTGCTGCCGGGTATGGCAAAAAGAGGCTTGGTGCGTGCTGACGTTGTGAGGCACAGGTGGAAAGGCTTGCAGACGTCGCCGCCGAGCGCGAGCGAAACAGTCTGGATCGCAGTCGCGCTCGAGCTTTGGGCACAACAGTTCGTCGATCGCACGACCACGTAATGGCCAGAACAAATCGTTGACTTGAAGTTTCCGCGCCCGCCTGCTTCATTCCGCCGTGACCTTTCAACCTTTTCTCTCCATCAGCGACTGATAGAGTTTCTCGTAGTCATTCTGGACGCGTTGCAGACTGAAATTTTCCTCCGCGAAGGCGCGGGCGTTGCGTCCCAATTGCTCCCGCAGAGCCGGCCGTTCGAGCAGGCGTTCCACTGCGGCGGCAAACCCCTCCTCGTCGCCCGCTCGAACGGTTTGGCCTCGCTCGGCATTCACCAGTTCCCCATTTCCCCCGACATCGTAGGCCACGACCGGCACGCTGGCGGCCATGGCTTCCAGAATCACGTTCGACAAACCTTCCGAGTCCGAGGTCAGTACCGCCGCGTCCATTGACGCCAGCACGGCGCTTACGTCGCGCCGATCTCCCAGGAAAATAACCTGGCTTCCCAGTCCCAGGCTCCGCGCTTCCTGTTCCAGTTCCGCCCGCAGTGGACCGTCCCCGGCCAAAAGAAACTCAACTTCGGGATGCCGCTGGTGGATGCGCGCCGCGATCCGCAGAAACCCCGAGTGACCCTTGTAACGCGCATTCATGCGCGCGACCATCCCCACCCGCACCACACCCGGACGCCGCGCCAATGCCGGATCTACCGGCGCAAACGTCTCGTTCGGCAGTGCGTTCCCGATCACGAACAGCTTGTTCCTCGACATGCCGTCCGCGGCCAACCAATCCGCGCCCGCGCGGGAATTGCAGACCACCGCATCACACCAGCGGAAAGCCACCTGCTGGGTGCGAAACTGGGCGGGCGTCATCAAGTCTCCCAGCTGCCGAAAACTTCCAATCACTACCGGCACTCCAGCCAAACGCGCTGCCGGTACAAGGGTGAGCGTCGTATAAAAATCGAAGGCGTGAGCAATCTGCACACGATGGCGTCGCAGGTGCTGGGCGAGCCGGATGCGCGCGCGCCACGACTTCCAGCCGTAGAGACTTCCTCCCAGGCGAAACTCCGGAACTTTTTCAAAGCCCCACATGAAAGGACCATCGCGCCGAATGCAGCCCAATTCAAGGTGGAATCGTTCCGGGCTGAGACTTCTGGCGAGGATGCCAAACTGGCGCTCCGAACCTCCGGTTTCGAAGGTGTTGGTCATCAGGAACAGCCTGATCGGTTGATTCACAGGAAGATGCTGCTCTGTCTCGGACGTGGGACTGGCCTCCACGAAGTCACTTCCCCATCGAGGACGAAGCCAATGCCGGGGTTGCGCTCGGCACTTTTCTTCGTGAGTCTGCCACGATCAGCAGAGATGAGAGGCCTGCTGGCCGGATGTACTTCTCCAGGAAGTTGCGATGCCAGAGTTCAAACATCAGTAGACGCCAAAGCGGTCCGGTCATCGTTTTCCCGCGGAGCAGATGATTGTCCATCAACCGGCGCACGCCGCCAGCAGCAAAGTAACCGCGGTCGAGCGTGCGGGGCTCCAGCAGGATCATGAGCATGTCTTTCAACTCATTCCGCATCCAGTGCACGAGGGGCAGAGAAAAACCGCGCTTTTCACGGTAGAGCACCTCTCTGGGGACGCCAACTCGCTCCGCCAGTTTTCGCAGGATGTACTTCTGCTTGCTGCCGCGCAGCTTCCAGTCCGCAGTGAGGCCGGCGGCGTACTCGACAAACTCGTGGTCGAGAATTGGCACGCGGACTTCGAGTGAGTTCAACATGCTCATGCGGTCTACCTTAGTCAGGATGTCTCCCACCAGATAAGTCTTGGTATCCACGTAGAGAATCTGGCTGACGGGATCGTTAGCTGGAGCCTTCGCAAAGTAGCGCCGCAGAACATTTGCGGGGTCATCGCTGCGGCGAAGAATTTCACGAAAATCTTCGGAGAGCAGGGGCGAGTCGCGTTCAAAGGCGGGCAGAAATGACAGGCCGTCAACGTAGCGCTCTTGCCACTGCAAAGAGATGTTATAGCTGAATCTGCGGCCCTGCATCCGGTTCGGGAGGCGTGGAAAGACCTGATCGCGATAAAACTTGCGCGCCCACTCTGGAGTGCGCTCGAAGACTCGGCGGTTGGAATGGATGCGGTAACGGTCGTACCCGGCAAAAATCTCGTCGCCGCCGTCGCCCGAAAGCGCAACCGTCACGTGCTGGCGCGCCATCTGCGAAACATAGTAGGTCGGCAGCATGGAAGAATCGCCGAAGGGCTCTTCGAGAGAACTGGTCAGATGCTCGACGGTCTGCACCACGTCCGGCTCCAAAATCATCTCGTGATGATCGGTAGCGAACTTGCGAGCCACTATGCGAGCGTAGTTGGCTTCATTGAAGTCGTCCTTCTTGAAGCCAATCGAAAAAGTCTTGACTGGCGCAGAGCTGGCGCGGGCCATCAGGGCAACGACGGTCGACGAATCGGTCCCGCCGCTCAAAAAGGCGCCGAGGGGCACATCGGAAATCAAGCGAATGCGAGTGGCCTCGAACAGACGGCGCTCCAGTTCTTCCAGACATTCTTCTTCGCTTTTCGGGGAGTGCGTGCCGTATTCAGGTAGATTCCAGTACTGGCGGATCCGAATTTCGCCGTTCTCAAACTCCAGCAAGTGCCCGGGCGGAAGTTTGTGAATTCCCGTAAACGCGGTGATTGGCTCGGGCACGTAACCGTAATAGAGATATTCGAGCAGCCCCTGAGCGTTCACTTCCGCTAGTTCCGGGGCCACAGCGAGGATCGATTTGATCTCAGAGCCAAAGTAGAGGTTTCCGTTTAGCAGCGCATAATGCAGCGGCTTCTTGCCCAGGCGGTCACGCGCCAGAATGAGCTTCCGCTTGTTCTTGTCGTAGATCGCCAGCCCAAACATGCCGCGCAGCTTTTGGACGCAGTCGGCGCCCATTTCCTCATAGAGATGAATGATGACTTCGGTATCGGTCTTGGTGTAAAAGCGATGGCCGCGGTTTTCCAATTCCGGGCGAAGTTCGGGAAAGTTGTAGACCTCGCCGTTGTAGACGATCCAGGCGCTGCGGTCTTCGTTGAACACCGGCTGGTGCCCGCCCGCCAGATCGATGATGCTGAGACGCCGCATACCCAGCCCAGCGCCGTCCGCGACATAGATGCCTTCGTCGTCCGGGCCGCGATGTACAATTCGATCGCACATCTGGCGCACCAGGGCTTCGGTGATGTTGCTCTCCCGGGTTGCGCTCACTACTCCGGCGATTCCGCACATGTTCTGGGCTCTATCCTTCCAAACTGACCTGTTCCGAACTCCACTTGCTTGCCGACAGCGGCCTGTCCGCAACGCGCTTGAAGCGATAATCGCGGTAGCTTCCCGGGTTCCCGTCGCGGCCATCGCAGGCGGCGAGCAAGATGTTGGTCATTTCCCGGGCAGTGACGAAATGCAGGATTTCTTTTCGTTCCTCCGCGCCAGTCACCAACTGCTGGAGGAAGCTGCAAAAGGCGTCGCCGATGACCGCGTCTTTCTGGGTTGGATCCATGCTGTGACAGTGCAGCTTGATAAACAGCCAATCGGGGCGACCCTGCACGGTGATACGTGCTTTCTTCCATAGTGCTAAACGGGACAGACTCAGAGAATTCGATCGCGTGACTGCGCCGGTCTCGATCCGCAACCTCGGCGCGCGCAGTCCGCCCGTCCAGCCCGCGAGTAGCGGTCCCTGAACGATCAATGGAAGCGTCTGCGGCGCACGTCCTGCCGTCAGGTCTCTTCCCTTTCTGTGTGGCGCGGCCTGCTCCAGGGGCAGCCCACATTCGTAGACCGAGTTCATCTTTACGGTTTGAGCGGGATGGAGGACGCCGGTGGGCAGGGTGAAATCCGCGTAACAACCAGTCTCGGCCAGGATTTTCATCTCCGAATCCACACCACAAAATCTCCCGCCCGCCGAATTCGCCAGCGCAAAATTTCCGTGTACGAAGGCATACCGAGGCCGCTCGGAACCTTCCTCCATCGCCAGGCAGCGGTGGCGAGATACCATCCGGTCGCGGAACTCGGTCAGCACGCGCCGTGTGTTCTCGGCGGTGTCCGGCTGTGACATTCCATGATGCAGATGAACTTCAACTTCTCCCCAGCCGGCAAGACAGTGGTCGGCCAGCAACTGCACGAGAGCCTCGTCGTACTGTTCAGCTGGATAGAAGTAGGTGTGGACAAACGGCCGCCCATCGTGGTCCCGCCAACGATCCACGGCCTCGGGATACTCGCGGCTCCACCATTCCAGGCGGCGTTCCTGTTCGGACCGTGAGGCACGCTTCTGGCCCCCTGCCGGATCAATTGCAGGCTCGAAATGGTCGGCGATCGCGATCACGAGATGCACGGGACCGCGCGGAGGCGCGCCTAGCGCTCGCCAAGTCGCGCCGGGCAGAACCTTTCCTGCATAACTAAGTAATGACCCCAAGTTCATCGTGATCTTCAACTCTCGCGAGACACTACCAGTTCAACTCAAGCTCGCCGGAGAGGTTTCCGGCCCCGCACGGCGATCGAGGCCTCACCCACGTGCATATCTTCCATGCCCATCGACTCGTACCACCGGAATACCTGTTCGTAGGTATGTTTTGACTGGTACTTCGGGGAGTACCAGTCAAAGGTATCAAGCATCCGCGTTTCCGGGTCCTCGTTGCGATTCACGGGAAACACGTGATGAATCACACCGGCAACCGGAGGTCCCACCAGCGGCACCTTTCGCACAGCACGGCGGAGATGATAGAAAAACGGCACCGCGACCTTGAGCACGCCGTGCAGGGTTTCGGGCTTCATCTTGTGCGTAAAGCGCCGCCAGAAATCGCTGAAGCGGTACCACTTGTTGTACCCGCTGTACAGCCACACGGCGAGGACTCCACCGGGCTTGAGGTACTTAGCGAGCGCCTTAACCGCGGCTTCGCAATCGGGCGTGTGGTGCAGAACACCGACGCTGTAAATGACATCGAAGCTCTCCGGCGCAAAGGGCAGTGCGAACACATCGGCCTGGAAAGCAACAAAGTCACGGTCGGCAAGGTTTTTGGCCGCAACCTCCGCGGCCGCACTCAGGTCGATGCCAACCACGCGCGCTCCCCAGCGAGTTGCCACTTCGGCAAAGCGGCCCATGCCGCATCCCACGTCGAGAACCAGCTTGTTCTCCAATTCGTCACGCCGGAGGGTGGTTTTCATCTCGAACTGGCGCTCGGAATCCGACACGTCGTTTTTGCCCAGCTGGGTCTTCTGATACCGGTGCCACTGAAAACCGAAACTGGCGGCGTAGTCCTGCGCCTCCACGAAACGGGCAATGCCACGCACGTGGGGATAGGTGCGCTTGCAGGCCGGGCAGGCAAAGCCTCCGCTCTGGTCACTTTGAAGTTTGGAACCGCAACTCAGGCATCGCAAAATCGCCTGCAGGTCAGCGGACAGGGGTGACTGCACCCGTTCTTCCGTAGTCGGCATAGGTCTCCAGAAAATGACGCGGCTTCTTCGGCGGAGGGGACGCCGGGCCGGGTTGTGCTTCGAGCTCGCGCTCTTTC
>JBKPCG010000024.1:0-10967 GCA_046727255.1 Acidobacteriota bacterium
GAAAACTATCGAGAAGGACTCCATCTCAGCCCCGAAGTGCGACCGCGCAAAGACGCTCACCAGGGAAGAATCGATGCCACCGGAAAGCTGGCACCCGACTTTCACATCGCTGAGAAGCTGCGATTGAACGCTCTTGCCAAGCAGATCCTTGACACCTTCTTCGGCCTGCCCGTTCGAGACGGCGAGTTTTTCGACACCGTCCGGAATCTGCCAGTATTTTTGGACCGTGACGCCGCTTTTTGTCGCACGTAGACAATGCCCCGGGCGAAGTTGCTTGACTCCCCGCAGCAGCGTGTTCTCGCCGCCCACGTACTTAAACGCGAGGTACTCGTCGATATGATCGAGTTCGATCGCCGCTCGAAATGCCGGATGGGGAAGAAATGACTTCACCTCAGAGGCGAAGAGCAATGTTGATCCGGCGATCGTCCAATACATCGGCTTGATACCCAGGTGATCGCGCGCGATCAGGATCGCTCTCGTCCGCAAATCCACAATCACGATCGCGAACATGCCGTTAAGGCGGCTCAACATTCCATCAAGGCCGAACTGTTCGTAGAGGTAAAGAATGACCTCAGTGTCGGAGCGGCTGCGAAAGTGGAAGCCCGCTGCTTCAAGCTCCGCCGTGTAGTCGAAAGCGTTATAGATCTCGCCGTTGAAGGCGATGAAGATTGAGCCGTCGGCATTTTCCATCGGCTGGTGGCCATGCTCGGACAGGTCAAGGATGCTGAGGCGATTGAAGCCGAGTGCGCCCTCGAAATGCCCTTCCGGCTGACGGCGATCCTTGCCCACTTCGGCTGACTTCCCCGTCGCCAGTGAGAACAATCTCATACCTTGATCATCCGGTCCGCGATGGCGCTGGATATCGGTCATACGAGCGAGGACGCCGATTTCGGCATCAGCTCCGCTGAGATTGAAGTAGCCGGCGATACCGCACATTAGAGTTGTGATTGCCTCATGAGGGGCGAGATTGAAAGGGAGCCGATGAAGAGGGTGATCCTGCGAGTGGTACCGGACAGCGGCGGAATGCGGCTGGGTGAACTCAACGCAATCCCTCGCTTGACCATAGTCGTTCCCCTCTGTGTGTATTATCCTTGTCAGGATGCTGGGGCGCAACGCCCGCTCCTTCGCGGAAGAAACTTCAGTCAGCAATGCGTCCAAAATGACTTCGAGGAACTCTACCGGTCGCTCCTGAAGAGGAAAGGTCTAGAGATCGCCGCGGAATGAAGCAGCCCGGGGTGGAAACTTCACGGAAGCGGCTCAGGGTCGCGATCGTCGCGCCCAGTCTGCGCTATGTTGGCGGACAGGCAGTCCAGGCCGAACTGCTCTTGCGGTTGTGGCAGGATGACCCGGACATCGAACTCAGTTTCATCGCCGTGGATCCACCGCTGCCCCGCGTGCTTTCCTGGGCTGAGGCCATTCCCGGCCTGAGGACAGTCCTGCGGGAGCCGATCTACTTCTTGCACCTTTTTCGCGGGCTTAAAGATGTAGACATCGCCCACATCTTCTCAGCTTCGTACTGGTCATTCCTGCTAGCCCCCGCGCCCGCATGGTTCTTCGCGAAACTTCGCGGCTGCAAGACTCTGATTAACTACCGCAGCGGAGAAGCGAGAGATCACCTGCAGCGCTTCCGGTCGGGTGCCTTCGTTCTTTCGCGTGCCGACGAAATCGTGGCGCCCTCCGGTTATCTGGTTGACGTTTTCCGCGAGTTCGGTCTGAAAGCTGTCGTCGTTCCCAATCTGGTAGACCTTTCCCAGTTTCGCTATCGGGAGCGCAATCCAGTTCGGCCCCATCTGCTATCCACACGCGGGTTCTCGCCCTATTACTGTATGGATGTGGTGGTGTGCGCCTTCGCCGAAGTGAAAAAAGATTATCCCGAAGCAACGCTTACCCTGGTCGGCGGCGGTCCTCTGGAGGCGGAGGTTCGCAAGTTAGTCGCAGACCTGAGTCTCTCAGACGTGTTCTTCAGCGGGGTAGCTTCGCGCCAGGAGATCGGAAAGCATTACGAACAGGCGGATATCTTCATCAATGCATCGCGGCTGGACAATATGCCCGTGTCGGTGATCGAAGCCTTCGGAGCCGGCACGCCCGTAGTCACGACCTCACCTGAATCCATGCCCTACCTGGTCGAGCACGAACGCATCGGCCTATTGTCGCCGGTGGGAGACGAGAAAGCGCTCGCAGCTAACGTGATCCGTCTGCTGCGCGATCCCGCGCTGGCGGTGCGGCTCTCGCGGAATGCCTATCAGGAGTCGCGCAAGTACACGTGGGAGGCTGTGCGGGAGCAGTGGGTCGAAGTCTATCGAAGAATAGTCGAGCGTTCGTAGTCTCCACAGTCTCTATCTCGCTGAGACCAGCCGCATCTCTGGTTGTCCAATCTCACCGTGGGGTTCGCCTTCCAGGCAAACCCGGTGCCACAACTCCAGGTTCAGCAAGCGCCAAATGCGGTCGTAGTTGTCGCGATGTTTGGCGCGATGCTCATTGAACAGGCGCTCAATCGTGTCGCGCCGGAAATAGCCACGATCGAGGCTGCGTGGTTCGAGCAGCATTTCGCGAATTGTGTCCAGACGTGGTCCGGCGAGCCACCGACTCCAGGGCGTGGGAAAGCCGAGCTTCGGTCGGTAGATGATTGAATGCGGCAGAATATCCTCCACCGCTTTTTTCAGGATCGTCTTTCCGGCAAGCCCTTTGATCTGCACCTCGCGTGGAATGCGGGTCGCAAATTCTACCAACACATGATCGAGGAAGGGAACCCGGCTCTCAATGGATGCCGCCATGCTCATGTTGTCCTGCTTCATGAGCAGTTCGACAAGATACGTCTTGATGTCGGTATACAGTAGCCGTTGCAGCATCTCGCCTGAGGAGTCCTCCCAGTAATCGAGCACATTCTTGTAGGCAGTACTCGGCGCGAACTCGCTCGCAAATTCGCTGGTGAGCAGTTCATTTTGCTCGGCTTCTGCAAACGCGGAGAAGAAATTGTCAAAGTAGAACGAGGCCCACGAAGCGCCGTCCTTCGCCAGAAACGTGTGCTCAAGTTTTCGTCGCGCAGTGGCGCCCAGCAGGGAAGAAGTGGCGACAGCATTGCGCAGCCCGCGACGCAGACCACCGGGGACGATGCTGCGGTAGGCGCGATCGAGCGCGGCGTTCTTCAGCGTGAAGGCGTACCGCGTATAGCCCGCGAGTGTCTCGTCGCTACCCTCGCCTGTCAGTACAACGGTGACGCGCTCGCGCGCCAGCTTGGCAACAAAGGAGAGTGAGACGCTCGACGGCCACACGATAGGCTCGTCTTCGTGCCAAATCAGATGTGGCAGGGCACTGAAGAAATCCTGCTCGCTGACCAGCACTTCGCGATGCTGCGACTGGATGTGGTCGGAGACCATTCGAGCAAAAGGCAGCTCGCTATATGCCTGCTCGCCGTAGCCGACAGAGAAAGTCTCGATCGGCTCGCGGCGGATTTTCGTCATCAGCGCCGCAACGGCGCTCGAATCAAGCCCGCCGCTCAGAAAGACACCCAGCGGCACGTCGCTCATCAGATGGCTATTGACAGCGCCTTCCAGAAGTTCGCGATAGCTGCGGACGTAGTAGCTTTCATCGCGCGACTGATACGGCGACGATACATCCAGGTCCCAGTACTGCCGGATCTCCGGCTTGCCTTCCAGACCAATTTCCATCGTATGCCCGGGCAGCAGCTTCCGGATCCCCGAGTAAAAAGTCTCTTCGCCGGACAAATATCCCAAGGCGAGAAATTCGGGCAGAGCAGCGCGGTCGAATTCGGCACGCTTCGTGCCGTGCGCCAGTATGACCTTGACCTCCGATCCGAAGAGCAGACGCTCCGGTGTCAGGTGGTAGTAGAGAGGCTTGATCCCCAGGCGGTCGCGCGCCATGAAGAGCGTCTTCTTGTTGCGATCCCAGATCGTAAAGGCAAACATGCCGCGCAGGTGCTGTACGCAATCGTGGCCGTACTCTTCAAACAGGTGAATAATCGTTTCGGTATCGCTATGCGTGCGGTAGGAGTGTCCGCGCGCGATCAGCTGCTCGCGTAAGCTGAGGTGGTTATAGATCTCGCCATTGAAGACGATCCAGAGCGAGCCGTCTTCGTTCGAGATAGGCTGGTGCCCGGTGGCGAGATCGACAATGCTCAAGCGGCGCATGCCGATGCCCGCCGGACCGTCGGTATAGAAGCCGTCATCGTCAGGACCGCGATGTGCCATGATCTGGCACATGTTGCGCAGAGCGGCCGAGTCGGCCCGGTCGTCACGTCCGAATTCGAGAATTCCAGCGATCCCGCACATTCAGCGTCTCTCCGCGTAGGTCGAGGAAGGGTTCGGGGTCTCTGGCGGCGCGCCGCCAGTCAGTTTCTGAAACAACTGCGAAACTGAAAACTGGTCCGGCTCAGCATGCAGTACTGCGTCCTGCTTGCGCCACTCGAAAAACGCAGACGGCCGCGGCGACTTGAGCAATTCTTGACCTTGCCACGCGACGTATGTCCCACCGACCATAATCAGGTGTACCAGTTTTTCTCCTTCGATGCGACAGTACAGGAACTCGGCGTCGGAGAACCACGGTCCAAAATTCCACGGACGTTTGTCGAGCGCGAAACAAAACCCATGATTCGTGTCACCGTCAACCAGTTCATACACCTGGATCGGCACGTGTCGCATGCTCACCAGATTGCCATTCTGCCGAATTGCAGCGGAATGAGACCGCAGCAGAATTGCGATTTCCGCCGGAAGGCGCAGACCAGCATGAGCGCGCACCAGCGGCGTCGGCTGAAACTTGCCATAGGCGGGAGAGATCAAACTTCTCGTGATCTCCATCTGCCACTCCGTTTCGTCGGGCACGATCATGCTGAGCGCCCGTCCCTCGCCTCCAGACTGCGAGGCCACCAGCATGTTCTTCCCAGCTTCGCGAACCTCAACCTCAGAACCGAAGTGCCACAGTATTTCCAGTTCGTGCTCTTTCTCACCGAGCGCAACGTCGCGCACCAGCGCAGGGCCCCCTTTGATCTGGACGACATACCGGCAATGCGTTACGGGATCGGCCAGGCGGGCATATCCATCGTGTCTGCCTGCAAAGTAGCTAAAGGTTTTCCCGGATCTCCAGTTCTCCACTCGCGTAGTAGGAATCGCAGTCCAGGAAAACGGGTCCCCGCACACGGCCTGGTCCAGTCCGTCTACGCGCATCGTGTTATGCGCGCCCGTTCCTCGGAACGTATTACGGTCTCCCGGGTCCCCCGAGATGTAAACGCCGCCGCCCGCGTCCACGAGCCAGCGCTGGCCGTCCATGGTGAGACGCACGCTGAGAGCGTCCGCGTGGCCATGGCCACAGCGGCCAGCCCCCTGCGGACCGGCATCCACGACCATTTGCAGCGCATAGGGTTGCGAGTCCGCCAGGACGTAGATCCCGCCATCCGGAAACGCAGCCGAAAGAGGTACTGGGTGACGATCCACTCCTGCAAAGGCCTCGACCGCCTGCTGTCCAAACAGCCAGATGGATTCCTCAGTCAGGCGCGCCGCCGAAAGATCCTCGCGGCCATAAAGCAACGTTCCGATCGTCAGCGGGTCGGTCATGTGCTCGGTGTGATTGCGTCGTGGGTTGAAGACCCGGCCGCCATCATCGTCCCCGAAGCCCTCCGGCGGTCCGGCTTGCGAGAGCGCCTGCACAACCGAAAGCATTTTGCTCAGCGTAGCGTCATACTCCGCCGGGATTCCCAATCCATTCTTCGCAGCCAGCAGTCGTGAATGAAGAAAGAAGTCCAGCGCGTAAACGTGATAGTGCAGCGACTGTTCGAAGTAAACGCCATCCGGACGCACCTGGCGCTGCGCGGCCTGGAGCACAACCTTCCACCCGGTTTGCTGCCAGCGCGCCGCCGCCGCGATCTGCGGATACAGAGTCCCGAGAAAGAACAGTGCTACCCCCTCACCCAGCAGATGAGTGTTGGGCGAGAAATAAGTAGACAGGTAGCGCTCGATGTAGCGTCCGTGAAAAGCCAGTGCCGGCAGCAGTTCTGCACGAAGCTCGGCGTAACCGGGCGCGTCACCGAGCATCTGGTCCACCCAGATCCAAGACAAACTGCGGAAGGCAACTTCCAGCGCACTGCCCCAATTGATCCCGAGCGGATAAGGGTTGGCTTTAATCCAGCTATGCCATTGCGAGATCAACTCGCGAACATACTTTTCGTCTTTGCTAAGGAGCCAGGCTTTGGCGAGTGTCACGAGGTGCTGATGCCGGTTTAGTTCCCATGTGATCTTGTGATCGCCCACAGCCGCGAACTCAAGAAAGGGAATCTTGAACCAGGGCTCCAGTGGCGCGCGCTTGTCGTGGACGCGATCAAGATGCCAGTCGATCTCGGCGCCATAATCAAAGTCGTCATAGCCCAGCAGGCGGAAATGATGGAGGCGGATATTGTCGGCCTGCTGAATGACTTCCAAAACCTCGGCTGGCAAGTGCGCACGCAGCAGGTCGGCACGTTCTTGCGCCCCGCCGTCACGGAAGAAGAATTCAGGTTGACGCGACGGCGATTCGTGAAACTGAACTGACGTCGGTGGTACGCCTATCCGATAGAGAAAGAGGTCGCTCCGCTTGTGGACTTCCTGCCCCGCGCGCGTGCGAACTTCATCCCAGTTCATGCGGGACACGCGCGCCAGCTTGTTTTGCCATTCCGACGCCACAGATTCCCCTATCTTACCTTTGGCCGCAACGCGACTTCCATGATCTCGCGCCCGTAAGCGAAAATCCCTCCCCGTAAGTTGCTGTACGCACTTGTCCTGCGCTTGGAGCGGCGCACCCGCCGGGAAACTAGTCTCCAATTTGTCCCATCTCGGTTCCATCGAGTGGAAAAACTTGTCCACTTTTTCCAACAGTCGATCGCCCATCATTGGGGTTCGTGGGACATAAGTTGTTAAATATCGTAGAATCAATCAGTTACGGAAATCACCCAATCGTGCCTGCAACGGTAATGGTGACCTGTTTGCTCCGCATTCAGGTTGGGTTGCTATAGTTTCAGAAACCGAGTTTCATAGGGATTCGCTTCGCCTTCAGGCGGCGTCACAAGGAGAGAGCTGATTGGGTCTGTCTGTCAGTATTTTCGGGCTGGGATATGTCGGGTCGGTATCGGCCGCGTGCTTTTCTTCCAGGGGGCACAAGGTGATCGGCGTGGATGTAAGCCGCGCCAAGGTCGAAATGTTGGACTCAGGCCGCACTCCGATCGTCGAAGCCAGGATGGCTGAGCTGGTTGCCGAAGCCAACCAGGCCTGTCGCCTCCACGCAACCACCGACGCGACGCAAGCAGTCTTGAATTCCGACGTATCGTTCGTCTGCGTAGGCACACCCAGCTTGAAGAACGGCAAGCTCGATCTGAGTCATATCGAGAACGTAACCAGGGAAATTGGAACGGCCATCCGGCAAAAGCAAGCGCCGCACGTGTTCGTCCTGCGCAGCACGGTTCTGCCGGGCACGACTGAAAATGTTGTGCTTCCAATCCTTGAAAAAGAAAGCGGCAAGCAATGCGGCCGCGATTTCATGGTCTGCTACAACCCTGAGTTCATGCGCGAGGGCAGCGCAGTCGCTGACTTTCTGAACCCGCCATACACCATTCTCGGCGCGAGTGATACCAATCATTTGGCGCCCTTGCGCGAACTCTACAAAGACACGCCTGGCACCCTCTACGAGACGACCATCCCGGTCGCGGAAATGGTCAAATATTTTTCTAATTGCTATCACGCCTTGAAAGTCGGCTTCGCCAACGAAATGGGAACGATGTGCAAGCACCTGGGCGTCGATGCGCAGGCGGTCACGAAGATCTTCACTTCCGACACGAGACTGAACATTTCGCCCGCGTATCTTTCACCGGGCTTTGCTTTCGGCGGTTCCTGTCTGCCGAAAGACCTGCGGGCCATCACCTACAAGGCCAAGGAACTCGATCTGAAACTGCCGTTGCTTGAATCCCTGATGCCGAGCAACGCCGAACACGTGGATCGCGCGGTTGAAATGGTCCTGAACACGGGCAAGAAGAAAATCGCGCAGTTGGGCCTCAGCTTCAAAGCCGGCACCGACGATCTGCGCGAGAGCCCGCAAGTGCAACTGATCAAGCGGCTCATGGGGGAAGGTCTCGAAGTGCGCATCTGGGACGAAGACGTTTCTTTGGGACGCATCGCCGGCGCCAACCGCCAGTACATCGAGGAAGTGATTCCGCACATCGGGTCCGTCCTCTCTGCCGACCTGGAGGGCGTGCTCCGGGGCGCTGAGGTGGTCATCCTGGGAAACAAGTCGGCCACTCGTGAACAGTTGGCCCAGTATCTGCGGCCCGAGCAGATCGTGATTGACCTTGTACATCTTGACCCGGCGCGGCGCCCGCAAGGCGTCAAGACCTACGACGGAATGTGTTGGTAACCGGAGCGCCGCGCAGAAAATGAAGTTCCACTCCATCGATTTCAAAGCAGCCGACTGGAAGCATCTGGACAGCTACCAGGACCGGACCGTCTTTCAGACGCGAGAGTGGCTGCAATTTGTCAGCGAGTCGCAGAACGCGACGCCGGTGATCGCCGAACTGCGGGACGGAAACAAAGTTCTCGGATATTTCACCGGCCTGACCTTCTCGAAGTTTGGCCTTAAGGTCCTGGGCAGCTCTTTTCCGGGATGGACCACACCCTACATCGGCTTCAATCTCAACGCCAGTATTTCGCGCCGCTACGCTCTCGAAGCGCTGGAGAAATTCGCATGGGACCATCTCAAGTGCCTGCATATGGAGATTTCCGATCCGCATTTCAACTTTGAGGATGCTGCGGGCCTCGGCTTCAAGGCTGAGTTTTACGGCTCCTACCGCACCGACCTGATCAGGCCCGAGGACGAACTGTTCAACAGTATGGAAAGCGCCTGCCGGCGCTGCGTGCGCAAAGCGGAAAAGAGTGGAGTCAAGATCGAAGAAGCGCACGATCTCGCCTTCGCCGACGAATACTACGAGCAACTGAAAGATGTTTTCGCAAAGCAAAGCCTGGTGCCGACCTACCCCGTCGAGCGTGTACGTTCGCTGGTCAGGAACATGGCACCGACTGGGAATGTGCTGCTGATCCGGGCTCGCGACGTGGAAGGGAAGTGCATTGCCACCGGAATTTATCCGGGCTTCAACAAGATTGCCGAGTTCTGGGGCAACGCCAGCTTCCGTGCTTATCAGAACCTGCGTCCCAATGAGGCCTGTCACTGGTACGCCATGCGTTATTGGAAGCAGCGCGGCGCGGCCATCTTCGACTGGGGCGGGGAAGGCAAGTACAAGGAAAAATATGGCTGTACTCCCCATCGCGTGCCGTGGTTTACCAAGTCGCGCTATCAGATCGTGGGAGCGCTCCGCAATGAGGCCCGCAACATGTTTGCGCGCAAGCAGAAATTCCTCGGATGGCTGCAAGGCAATCGCACTGGCGCAGAGCGCCCGGCGGAAGACTAGAACTCATCTCTCTTGCGACCTTTAAGAAGCGACGGCCTACGAGCCCACCTGACTCCAAGGCTGATATCTTGCGATTGGATATCTGGCTGAAAATGAATATCTTAACGCGTTGTATGAGAATGTCTTCCATCCTGCATCTTTTTTGTCTTCTCGCCCGTATACCCCGGTAGCATGAACGCCATAGCTTACTGGTTCGTGAATGTAATGGAATCCGAGGCCAGCGCAATTGCTCGCGGTCTCCGCCGACGTGATCCAGACTTACTGGACCGTCTCATCGAGCAGTATCAGCACCGGCTGTTTCGCTATTTGGTCTACCTCTCAGGAAATCGTGAACTGGCCGAGGACCTCTTCCAGGAAACCTGGATTCGTGTGCTGGAACGCGGTCATCAGTACGACGGCCAGCACGAATTCAGCACGTGGCTTTACGCGGTGGCGAGGAATTTGACCATCGATTATTTGCGGACGAAAAGGCCGCTCAGCCTGGATGGGCTGATGGAGGACGAAGAACACGCACCGCTCGAACCGGCCGATACCCGGCCTATGGCGTGGGAAGTTGTGCAACAGCACGAGCAAGCCGAGCGCATCAGCGCGGCGTTGGTCAGCATTCCGGCGGAATATCGCGAGACCGTGGTGTTGCGCTTTCAGGAAGGATTAGCTTTGGACGAAATTGCCACGATAACTGGAACGAAGCTGGGCACGGTCAAGTCGCGGCTGTATCGCGGACTGAACATGCTGATGTCGCAACTGAAGGGAGCGCAGGCGTGACGCGAGACACACATGACGAGGCAAGAGAGTTGATCGCTCTGGGTGAAGCTCTCTTGGACGCGCAGCAGGCCTGGCTGCGGGCCCACCTCGATGAATGCGAAGCATGCCGTCATTATGCGGACGCAGCTAACGCGGTGGTTCGTGGTTTGCGTTCGCTGCCGCTCGCCGCCGATTCCCGCCTGGTGCGAGCTACGCAGATGCGGGTGCGCTTCCACGCCAGCAGGCTTCGGGAGACCCGGGAACGTCTGTGGCTGGTAGGGATGGCTTGTCTGGGCGTGGGCCTCTCTGCGACGCTGACGGTCCCCGTCTTGTGGCGACTCTTTGCATGGATGGGCGAATGGGCCGGACTCTCGACCCTGGTCTGGCAAGCGGGCTTCCTATTTTTCTTCATCG
Source organism: Acidobacteriota bacterium (assembly GCA_046727255.1). Classification (GTDB taxonomy): domain Bacteria; phylum Acidobacteriota; class Terriglobia; order Terriglobales; family Acidobacteriaceae; genus Acidiflorens. The sequence goes on from JBKPCG010000024.1 coordinate 10,595, forward strand.
CGCCGGCACTCGCGGTGAGTGTGTTGCTGCTGGCCCGTGGGACTTATTTGACGAACGACGCAGAACGATCGCGGCAAGGGCGATGAGAAAAGTTGACAAATTTATGCAGGTAAAAGACGAAACTCAAACTGGACTGACGTCGGAAATCAAGATTGTTCCGGCGTGGGCGTGGGCGCTGGCGGCGTTTGGATTTTTCATGGCGCAATTTTTCTTCAACGTTATGGTGGCTCGACACCCGAACGCGCCGCCGGCATGGGCGCGACCTTTGCTTGGGTTCCTGCTCGGCCTGGTGGCGGGTTCTTTTGTGTTGTTCATCGGCTATATAAACCGCGACGCGAAACGCCGCGGCATGAGCCCGGTCCTTTGGACGATT
>JBKPCG010000025.1:0-50246 GCA_046727255.1 Acidobacteriota bacterium
CGTTGACGCTTTCAGTGAAAGCCATTGACCCGGAACAAAGCCCAAGCGAGGAACACCCTTCAGCTCAAACTCAAGGTGGCAGGTGAATTCGGAAAGGTGGCTGGACCGAGCCAACGATGCCTGCAGTGTTTGAAATTGTGCCATTCGCTATATGGATGACCCAGCACGGCGGTTAGAACCATCCAACTCGTTCGGGATCTGCGGTAGAGACGGGGCTTGCCCCGTCTCCTGCGGCGATCAGCGATGCCATTTCCATTCGGCGATGCCGCTGCTGTCGGAGACGCGGCAAGCCGGGTCTCTACTTGAGAGTCTTTACGCTGCGGACTGCTTGTTGGCGAGAATGCCGTCGATCCTCCGCAACTCTTCGGCTGAAAATGCTAGATTTTTCAGCGCGGCTACGTTGTCGTCGACCTGCTCAACTTTGCTAGCTCCGACGAGCGCGCTCGTCACGCACGGATTGCGCAACACCCAGGCGACAGCCATCTCGGCAAGCGACTGTCCGCGCTGTTGCGCCACGGCGTTTAATTCCCGGAGCATCGCGACTTTGCGCTCATCGATATCTTTTCTCTTCAGGAAGAAATCGCGTGCCGCCCGCGAGTCGGTGGGAATGCCTTGCAGATAGCGATTCGACAGCAACCCCTGTGCGAGCGGACTGAACACAATGCAACCAACGCCTTCTTTCCCGAGCACATCCAGCAACCCCAGCTCGGGATCACGGACCAGCATCGAGTACTTGGGCTGGTGAATCAGGCCGGGCGTTCCCAGTTCGCGCATGATTCGGATTGCATCGGCGGTTTGCTTCGCGTTGTAAGCGGAAATTCCCGCGTAGAGCGCCTTGCCCGACCGGACCGCGGTGTCGAGCGCTCCCAGGCTCTCTTCCATCGGCGTCTCAGGATCGGGACGGTGATGGTAGAAGATGTCAACGTACTGAAGGCCCATACGCTTCAGGCTTTGATCGAGGCTGGCCAGCAGGTATTTTCGTGAGCCGAGGTTTCCGTAGGGACCGGGCCACATATCCCAGCCCGCCTTGGTCGAAATGATCAGTTCATCGCGATAGGGAAGAAAGTCTTTTTTCAGGATCTGTCCGAAATTTTCCTCGGCTGATCCATAGGGCGGACCGTAGTTGTTGGCGAGATCGAAGTGCGTGATACCGAGATCGAAAGCGCGGCGCAACATGGCGCGCGCGTTTTCGAAATTGTCTACGCCGCCGAAGTTGTGCCACAGTCCTAGCGAGATGGCGGGAAGTTGAATGCCGCTGCGGCCCGAGCGGCGGTACTGCATGGTGTCGTAGCGTTTGATCTCGGGAACGTACAAGGTCGGGTCTCCTGAGCGAAAGGGCATGGCTCGAGAGACAGAATTATATCGTCCGCAGACATCGCTGTGGTGTGGTCTGGAACACATTCAAGAATGCTGTCGAGGACGCGGGCCCTCGGGCTGAAGCCCGCATTCCTACTTAGCTCCAGCGGCACGGCTAAAGCCGTGCCCTGATACGAATCTGGGTTCTTCCGCAGGGCTGTGCCCTTCCCAAAAAACCTATGGGCAGTTCTACTTTCGGCCGTGGAGTTTGATTGAGGCCAGGGCTTCGGCGGCTTGCTGGACCAGATCTTGCGGTTGATCTATGGATGCTAGCGAAACGGTGGAACCGCAACAGGAAGCTTGTTTGCCGCTGTTGAAGCCTTCGGACGCGAGCAGTTTGACCATGTCCCGTCCGAGCGAAATTCGAGGCACGCTCAAGTCGCGCAAGCCGGCGCTTGCCGCGATGCTGAGATACTCCGTCAGCAGGCTGGCGCCGGCAATGCATCCGACGTAGGCGCTGACGTCGCTGGCTAGTTGCTCTGGCAGCACCCGGAGCAGCACGATGTCGCTGACCGCGAAGTGTCCGCCGGGTTTGAGCACGCGCGCGATTTCGCGGAAGACGGCGGGCTTGTCGGAAGAAAGATTAATGACGCAATTGCTGATGACGTAATCCACCGTGCCGCTCTCGAGCGGTAACTGTTCGATTCTTCCTTTGCGGAATTCAACATTGGTGGCGGCGCGCTTTTCGGCGTTGGCTCGAGCGAGGGCGAGCATATCGTCGGTCATGTCTACGCCGATGACGCGGCCTGTCGGTCCGACACGACTCGACGCCAGAAACGCATCGAAGCCCGCGCCCGAACCGAGGTCCAGCACGGTCATGCCTGGCTGGAGTTCGGTGAGCGCCAGTGGATTGCCGCAACCGAGGCCGAGATTGGCGTCGCCGGCGAGGGCCAGTTCTTCGTCGCTATAGCCGATGCTGCGGGCTACGTCTACCGCGGGTGCGCCGCAGCATGAGGCTTCTCCGCGGGCAACTGCCGCATAGTGTTCTTCGACTGCGTTCGTGATGGCTTCCGCTTTCATGATCTTCTCCTTTGAACCGACCGCTAATGAACTCAGCATTTCTCTCGCCCCTTCGGGGCTAACTCATTTACGACCTTGCGACCCACGGCTTGCGCCGTGGGCTGTATTCTTACGCCGCTTCGCGGCTCCAGTAGCGCGTTCCGGTTCACATTTTGAAACATGCTTTTGCCAAGACCGATTTCTGTAACCAGTTGAGAGGACTCCACCGGTTCGTTCAGACCACAACATCCGGAAGAGGCAATTACGTCGTTGAGCAGTTTCAGAGATGCCAGAACCTGCGCGCGCTGCTTTGCAGGGATAGTCGCGACGATGGTGCGAGTACGCTCGCGCATCAGTTCGTCGAGTTGCTCGCGGACCTTACGTCCGGCGGTGGTGATCTTCACGGTGGCAGCGCGGCCGTCGGCCTGTGCGCCGCGCACGCGCTCGACGAGCTTGCGTGCTTCGAGCTTTTCCAGCACGCGCGTCATTGCACTGGGCGTGATGCCAGAACGGGCGGCCAGGTCGGAGATGCGCGCGCCCTCCTGTGCAACCAATGTACGAAGAATGGAGCACTGGCGCTGACTCAGACCATCACAACAGACTTCGTCGGGACCGACTTGTCCGAGGATGCGGGCCAGACGTTCCAGTTCGTCCCACCACTGCTGGATCTGGGTCTTGTGTGCGGGCTGCGCTGGCATAAAAAGAGAGAATAGCGCATATAGTTGCATGTGTCAAGCAAATACATGAATCGTCCCCCAGGAGGTGCTGTTCCCCTGCGGATTACAATTGAGCGCGGGCGCAAGCCGTCCAACGGTGAATTGATCCTAAAAACCCCCATTTCGGCAGATGCAAGTCTGAGAATTGCCGGCGAAATGCTCTCTGAGATGAGAGAAGCGGCGGTTTGGGCATAGGTGACTGCGCAATGAGTTCAGTGGCTCCCATATTTCTTCCGGATGAATTCAACGCCGCTTCCTACTTCGTAGACCGCCATATCAAAGACGGCCGTGCCGATAAGGTAGCCATCGAATGCGGAGAGGTTCGTGTTACCTATCGCCAGCTTGTTGAGCGTGTGAACCAGGTTGGGAACGGGCTGCGAACGTTAGGCGTACGGATCGAGGAGCGTGTGTTTTTGCTCCTGTTGGATTCGCCGGAGTTTGCTGCCAGCTTCTTCGGCGCCATCAAGATTGGAGCAGTCCCAGTTCCAGTAAACACTCTGCTGAAATCCGCGGACTATGAATACCTGCTCAACAATTCACGAGCGCGAGTGGCGATTGTCAGTGACTCATTGGTGGCTGCCATTGAGGCGATCCCCAGACAGCAATTGCGCTATCTCGAAACCATCATCGTGGTGGGTGGCGAGTCCCGGGCAGGCACCCTTTCATTCGAACAACTGATGCGCGAGAGTTCTTCCGTGCTCCAAGCGGAGTCGACTAGCAAGGACGATGCTGCCTTTTGGCTCTACTCTTCCGGCAGCACCGGGCAGCCGAAAGCTTGCGTTCATCTGCAACATGACATGGTGGTGAGTTCCGAAAGGTATGCCAAGAGCATACTGAACATTACAGAGAAGGATCGATGCTTCAGTGTAGCCAAGCTTTTTTTTGCCTACGGATTGGGAAACGCGCTCTATTTTCCCTTGGCCGTAGGCGCTACCAGCATCCTGTTGCCGGGGTCACCCAAGCCTCACAGTGTGTTCGAGGTCATCGAACGCCAGCGGCCCACGTTGTTCTTTTCGGTTCCATCGAACTACGTCAAGCTTCTCGCTCACACTGCAGCGGATGGAAGGGAATTCGACCTTTCTTCCGTGCGACATGCGATTTCTGCTGGAGAGGCCTTGCCGGCCACTGTTTTTCATCGCTTCAAAGAGCGATTCGGAGTGGAAATTCTGGATGCTATCGGCTCGACAGAAGCGCTGCACATGATCATCTCTAATGTCCCGTTTGCTGCGCGACCTGGCTCCAGTGGAAAGATTATTCCCGGGTTCGAGGCCAGAATCGTGGACGACAACAACTGGCCGGTTGTGCATTGTGAAATCGGCAATCTTCTGGTTAAGACCGACTCTACCTGTGCTTACTATTGGAACCAGCATCAAAAGACCAAAGACACGATTGAGGGCCATTGGATCCGGACGGGCGACAAGTACTATCAGGATGAAGACGGATATTTTTGGTACGCGGGAAGAGCCGACGACATGCTGAAAGTGAGCGGCGTGTGGGTCAGCCCCATTGAGATTGAGCGCGTGTTGATCGAGCATCCCGCCGTACAGGAAGCGGCGGTGGTCTTCCGCAAGGACGAAGACGAATTGCCCAAACCGGTCGCCTGCATCGTGACGCGTGACGGTGCTGCGGGCACGCCGGAACTTGCCCGTGAACTGCAGGAATTTGTGCTCAGCCGATTGCCTGTCTTCAAACGCCCGCATTGTGTAAAATTCTTTGCCGAGCTTCCTAAAACAGCCACCGGAAAAATACAACGTTTCAAACTCCGTGCGGTTGTCAACGAATAGCGCAGCCCGGAGGCAGATGGACATGGCAGGGCATAACGGACCTGTGGCCGTTCGTAAAGCGCGTCAAGTCGGCTGTAAGCTCGCGGGATGCGTCATGCGAGCTACTCTACCGTCACCGACTTAGCCAGGTTCCGCGGTTGATCCACATCGCAGCCGCGGCGGACGGCGATGTGGTAGGCCAGCAATTGCAACGGGACGATTTCCAGGATCGCCGATAGTTCTTCCGGCGCGGGCGGGATGTAGAGCACGTGATCGGCGTCTTCCTTGATCTGATCGTCGCCCTCGGTGGCGAGCGCGATGACAATGCCGGAGCGGGCTTTCACTTCTTGCAGGTTCGAGATGGTCTTTTCGTAGCGAGTCATCGACGCAGGGCTGTTCACATCCCGCGTTGCGATGATCACCACCGGCAGGTTCTCGTCGATCAGCGCGTTGGGACCGTGCTTCATTTCTCCGGCGGGATAGCCTTCGGCGTGGATGTAGGAGATTTCCTTCAGCTTGAGGGCGCCTTCGAGGGCGATCGGGTAGTGAATACCGCGTCCGAGGAAAAGAAAATCCTGGGCGCGCACATAAGTCTTGGCTAACTCGTTGCAGGCTTCATCGTGAGTGAGGATCTGCTCCAGCTTACCGGGGATGTGAGTGAGTTGCTGTACCAGGGCCTTGGCCTGATCGGGCGTCATCGTGCCACGCACCTGCGCCAGGTAGAGCGCGAACAGATAGAGGGCCGTGAGTTGTCCGCTGAAGGCCTTGGTGGAGGCGACGCCGATTTCCGGACCGGCGTGGGTATGGATGGTTCCGGCGGCTTCGCGGGTGATCATTGAACCGACGACGTTGCAGATAGCGAGCGTCTTTGAACCCCTGGCTTTGGCTTCGCGTTGGGCGGCGATGGTGTCGGCCGTTTCGCCGGACTGCGAGATCAGCATGGTGATCGTGTCGGGGCCCATGATGGGGTCGCGGTATCGCCACTCGCTTGCATAATCGACTTCGACTGGGACTCGCGCCAGCGTCTCGATCATGAACTTGCCGGCCAACCCGGCATGCCAACTGGTGCCGCAGGCAGTGATGTTGAGCTTCTTCATCGCCTTGAACTCGTCTGCCGTTACCCGCATCTCGTCGAGGAAGACCTGACCGCTGTCCTGCGAAACCCGCCCCAGCGTAGTGTCGCGGATGGTGCGCGGCTGCTCATAGATCTCCTTGAGCATAAAGTGCTTGAAGCCGCCCTTTTCCGCCATGATGGGATCCCAGGTGATGCGTTGCACCTGGCGCTCGACGGGCTTGCCGTCGAAATCGGTGAGCTTTACGCCTTGCTGCGTGATTACGGCAAGATCGCCATCGGCCAAGAAGAACAAGTCGCGGGTGTGATGGAGGATCGCGGGCACGTCGGAGGCAACGAAATACTCATCTTTACCGAGTCCGATGACGGCGGGAGGGCCATTGCGGGCGGCCACAATCTTGTTGGGGTCGTCGACCGCGATCACGACCAGCGCGAACACGCCCGTCAATTCCTTAACCGCCTTGCGCACGGCTTCTTCGAGGGCGGGACGATGACCGTTGCCGGTCTTCAGGTAGTAGTTTTCGATGAGGTGGGCAATGACCTCAGTATCGGTTTCGGTGGTGAACTTGTGGCCCTCTTCCTTGAGCTTCCTTTTGAGAGAAAGATAATTTTCGACGATGCCGTTATGCACGACAACGATGCGGCCGCTGCAGTCGCGATGGGGATGGGCGTTCTCTTCGGTGGGACGACCATGAGTGGCCCAACGGGTGTGTCCGATGCCGTAGGTGCCATCCAGCGGTTTATTGCGGATGACCTCTTCCAGATTGCGCAGTTTGCCCTTGGCGCGCCGGATCTGCAAACCTTCGCCATTGCCGGCGACTGCGATTCCGGCCGAGTCGTAACCGCGGTACTCAAGCCGTCTGAGGCCCTCGATGATGACAGGGACGACTTGTTTTTTCCCCACGTATCCGACGATGCCACACATGTCTTATGAACTCCTTCGGTTGATCGGTGGGGGAACCTGATCGTGCCGGGTCGAGTTGACGTACGTCAGGCTCACGATGAAGCCGAGACGAGTAACTACTCTTCGAGGGAGAAACGAAACTCTTCAATCACGGGGTTGGTCAGGACTTCGCGCGCGATCCGCTCTACTTCCGACTGAGCCTGGTCTTTGGAAAGGCCGCCGTTCAGCGAAATCTCAAAGTACTTACCCTGGCGTACGTCCTGCAAACCTTTGTATCCCATCTTACTGAGCGCGCCCTGGATGGTTTTACCCTGCGGGTCGAGCACGCTCTTTTTTAGCGACACATATACGTAGGCCTTCATGAGCAAGCTCATTATACGTCAGGCGAAACCGATCCCGACTCTGGTTTTCGTTATGGAGAGTATCGAAAGGAGCTATCGGGCGGATGCGCTTTGAATGCCCTAAACTATTCAAGAGATGAGAGTTGGCGATCAAGTTCCGCAATTGCATCGGTCAGCATCTGGCGATGTCGGGGGTTTGGCGCCGCTTCCAATTGGCGGGACAGGTGGCTGCGGGAGAGAAGCAAGCCCTGACGCTTGCGATCGCGTTCGCGTTGTTCGGGCGAGAGTGCTGGACGGGCAGGCTTGCTCCGCTCCGACATGGCGTCGTGTTGCTGTTCGACTGACTTACTCTCCCAACCTCGTGCCATTATGGGAATCTTATCGCATTGCGCCTTAGCGCGTTGTGATTGAGGAGGAGGCCGGTGGCACGATCATATTGTTCAAGCAGCGAGCGCAGGGGCGGATGTAAGCCCGGGAAGGTCGCCGACAAGAGCAGCTGTGCACTCGCATCCAGCGCACGCAAACGCAGGTAGATCGCGCTATTTGCGACCTGTTTTCCCCATGCTGCGATGACCGGATCCGGACTCCGCTGGGCCGCGCCGCCGAAGCGTGCGAATTGCAGAGAGACCCTGGATAACTCTTTCACATAGATAAGAGCTGTCCGGGCGCGTTCACGCTTTATTCTTCGAAATGCCTGGGCGGGCAGGCTGGCCCGCAGAAATTCCTCTTCCTCGGGATCCACGAGATTTCGGAACGCCTCCATGTCGAGCGACCGAATCGCTGTAACGGTCCGATCGAGGTCAGGCAAGTCCCTGGTGCGGCGGGTGGCCAGGTAGGCAAACAGCACGAGTAGCACGAACGCGATCAGAACGAATACAATTGTTGAGCTCATTGCGGGGTGCGCTCCAGTTCTCCGCTCCATTGATCCATTTCGGGTACAGAGCAGGTAGCGGCACCTACCGGTTTTTCCGCGGCAAGCATGTATCCAAGCCAGATCAAAACAGAAACGTGGTAGCTTCCCGTCGGCACAAGATCCAGCAAGTCTTTGGAATGTTCCGTGAGATCGGTCAGATGCAGCGCGGAAACTGCAAGCTCCGTGCTGGCGAAAACCCCAAATCCAAATGCGATTCCAAACGCGCAACTGTGCCACGACAGGCCGAAGATACGCGAAGACAAAAAGAGAAAGAGAAGTAACCCGGCTTGAATGATGGCCACACTTCGGCTGAGTAATGCGATGCCTGCCATCAAGTTATCGGAAACACTCCCGGAGGAATAGGCCGCCGACAAGATAGAGGCGACAACCAAAAGACCGGTCAGCCAGCGCATCGAAGCGGTGGCAAGGGTCTCCAGACGTGAATAGCCATGAAACACATGGTCGAATATCTCCTGAATGATGCCAAACCTGAGCGCCGTGCTCCCCGCCAGAGTCACTATGAAAGCGTAGCGGTACCAAGGGCCGGGGCCGATCCTGTAGGCCGTAAAGCGCAGCAGAAACCCAAGCGTTTCGTAGAGGGTGTACAGGAAAAATACAGGAAAGCTCTTGTGCAGGCGCCGCATCAGCATGAGCACTGACACAACCGCGAGCAGCGCATGGGGCGCGATCCACAGGTAATATAGGACGAACTTATACCACTGCACCATCTTTGCTGCAGGGCACTATATTCCGCTCGCCACAAAATTGCAATTAGATCGCGCCCCGGTTGTTGGCTAGGCTGGCGGCTGGCAGATGGTTGTGGGACACGTGGGGTTGCGAGGCCAGGGATCGCCGTCAGCGAAGCTGGGTACGGTTGCGGTGGTTATCAACAGAATGGCTGCGAGCACGAGCAGAAGTTTTTTCACGGTGTTTCTCCTTTTGTAAAGAAATTGAAAAGAAAAGTTTCCGTGGTACTTTGCACTTAGCAGCGTGCGATCGGACGGGAACGCCTGGCTTTACAGGTTTTCGGAAAAAGTAAATTGTTGGAACTGAGGGGCGCTCTCCGAAGACTTGTCGGATAAGGTAAGTTTGTGGCGCTGAGATCCGCTCTCGAAGACTTCGAAGGCACCAGTTTGGGTGCGATCCCCAGACTTCTAGGAAAATTGCACTACTTCGCTGAGCTTCACGACGGCCGCGGAAACTATTCTCATTGGGGAATGGGAAGGGTCTATGGCGAGGAAACAGCACGACGCGCGATCCGCACATCGCATGCGGCAGTACTTACGCGGGTATTACGAACCCCATTGCGCGTGCTGGCTGAGGATCTGAATGGCTCCGCGTCAAGCGCGCAGGTCACAGCCCTTGCATTCCTCTCATCTCTGGTAAAACTGACAACGCAAGCCCTGCCCGCCGGCGCATTGGCGGCTTCGCGGAGCCACCTTACCGCAGTTCTGCACGCGTTGTCGGCTCTGGTGGAGAGCCAAGCACGTGCCAGCCGCCTAGACGCATCGCTACCCCAACCACCTGTCCGATAATTTCAGCCTCTTGGGGATGCCGCAGAATGCGGACGGGTACAGGCGACAAGGGGTGCGGTTGCAGCACAATGTTCTCCCGCTGCACTTGGCACCAGGAACAGACAAAACCCTCTCGGGTCTCGATGAAATAGATGGGGCGCTCGAACTCCGTGCGCCATGTGTCTTCTGTCGCCTTGTTCTTGCGCTCGTCCAGTTGCACAAAACTGCCTGGCGGCAAGATCGGGTACATCGTGAAATCCTCTGTCCCAATGTAGCCGTACGAGTAACGGTCATCCGCGGCAAACGCGGACAGGTAGGACAGTGGCACAACACCCCATTTTTCGATCATTCTTCCAAAGTTGGTGGTCGTCTGAAGGTTGAATCCAGGGTCGAGCCGCACAGGAATGGAAATTTGGGCGATGCTTTCGAAAGCGTTCGAAACATGTGAGCTGGGAGGATGTGCGGCGCCGACATCGAGATGGATGTCATTCAGGTCCACACCATACCACGAAAGCAATTCTCGATAGTCACGACGGTAAATCGCTGCCAAGGAGTAGAAACGGAAAACGCTGGGAACAACTCCCTTGGTTTCGATGTCCGACAGCCGGCTGGGAGGAATACCAAATTCCTCGCTTCCCAGCCTTCGGGCAATCTCGAGGCTGGCGTTTTCAACATCACGCATCGTGCAGCCGAGGGCTTCCCTCAAAACACGAAGTTTGTATCCTCCCTTGGATTCCACAGGGCCACCCCTCTGTACTTTTTCAAAAGTGTAACAAAAGCGAGCCGCCTCTTTATATTTTTCGAAGGGAAGGTCTGAAGCCCTCTTGTTCGTATTACGGAACACGCGAGGCGGTATTCTAGCACCGAACTCGTGGTGTCGGGTTGCCCCGGGGTCTCGGTCGGATTCCCGTTTTGGGACTGCCGCTGCGGGTGTGCTTCAGGCAGAAAATTGTTTTGATTTTGTAAATAAGTCCTGAGTTCCCAGTTCTTAGTATCCCAGCTTCAGGGTGCAGGGTACCGAGGCCCGAGAACTAGTACGGTGAACTGTTACTGGAACTGAGAACAATCAAACGGGACGCAGAATGAGGTATTCAGACTACGCGTTGTTGATTCGCTTCACTCTCTTGAAATGCCGCACGGAATATAGGGTTTCGGACATTATGCCCGCCGGGCATCGCTCGCGCCCAAATGCTCAGCTTTGTTGGGTGTCGAACACTGTTATTGGAGATATCCCTCCTATCCCAAAGAACCTATAGCGCGGTTAACCGTCATTGAGAAGTTTAGCGGGAGCGTCTGCCCTGTTCCAAAAAGCGAACACGTCAGGACCGAAGTAAACGGCGGCATCAAAAAACCTTGACTACTAACTTGCGATCAAGTCACGACGTGGTCTTCCGAGATGGGCACTCTCTGGAGAGTGAGGTCGCAGATAGAGGGGTCTCCCGTTCCGGGATCACATAGACTGGTTCCCAAGAAATGGAACCAGCGACTGCGGCACAGCAATTTTTAGGCGAACTCCCGTCGCACCTCCTGTGAAGGCTGGTGACGATTACCCCCAGATTCCGGCGCACGAAATGTACTGCCCGACGTAAACGACTGCGGCAGAAGGGTACGAGGTGTCTGCATGGGGGAGAACTCGCCTCGGTTTGAGGGAGATGCTCGCCAGAACGAGAACCGGTACGAAGATCGGTCCGACTCGCCACGGCCTGAGCGCCAGCGCGAATCGGCGGCTGCTCGAGGCCGCCGACGTGGTGGTTCGGGCCCGCAATCTGCCGGATCTGCTCAAAGAACTTGCTCCCCGCATCCTGAACCTGACGGGTTGCGACTTCCTGAAATTCTCTCAGCATGATGCGAGTCAGAACTGCATGATCACGCACTATTGGAAGAGGAACCAGGAAAGCGGACAGTGCGACGCCTTCGCTGTGGACGAGTGTGTGAGCGGATGGGTTTGGATGCACCAAGAGGTGGTTACTATTTCCGATGTCGAGAAGGAGAAGCGCTTCCCTCGCTGCATGCAGGAGCTGCGCACACATGGCGTGCGATGGTACAGCGTGCTGCCCCTAAGCACATCCGCGCGTCGTTTCGGGGTGCTGGGCCTGGGCAAGAGCGTTCCCGAGATTCTGGATTCAGAAGACCTGGAATTCTTCCGGCGAGTCGCGTTCATGGTCTCGCTGGCCCTGGAGAGTCAGCAAGCCTACCGTGCCGGTGAAGAGCAGCGGGAACGATTGCAGGGTCTGGTCACGATCGGCCAACAACTGAGTTCCAGCCTCGAACTCGAGATGCTATTGCCGATTGTCTTCGCGAATGTGCGGCAGATCACGAGTTGCGATCACACTGTTCTCGCGCTCCTGGGAGAAGACAAGAAGTTTCTGCGCGCGTACGCTGTGGATCACGTGCCGGGATTAGAGTCGTTGCTGACCGACCGTTACCGCCGCGTGCTAACCACAGAAGGTACCGCTGCTCAGGCGATTGAGACGCGCAGCATCACACTTTGGAGCGCAGAAGACTTGGACAGGGCCGCGAAGTCGCACAGCTCAAAGACCGGCTAGCCAGTGAGAAGCGCTATCTGGAGGGCGAAATTCGCAGCGAAATGCGGTGGGACGAAATTGTGGCCAGCAGTCCGGCGTTGAAACGCGTTCTGGACTATGCCTCGATCGTTGCCACCACCGATCCCACGGCCCTGATCACCGGCGAAACCGGTACCGGAAAAGAACGAGTGGCGCGCGCTATCCACGGCATGAGCCGGCGCAAGGACCGCAGTTTCATCAAACTGAATTGCGCCGCTATTCCCACCGGCCTTTTGGACGAGTTATTCGGCCACGAGAAAGGGGCGTCACTGGAGCCGTGAGCCAGAAGATCGGGCGACTTGAATTGGCCGACAAGGGCACTCTGTTTCTCGACGAAATCGGACGCAAATGACTGGATCGTCGCGAGAAAACGGTAACCCGATTGCTTAGCGATATGAAAAACGAAGAGAGTTGATTCGACTGGAAGGCTCAACGCTGGTGATCTCGAACCGGATCGCCTTGCAGGCAATTGCCTCGTAACTTTTCCTCGCCTGGGGCGGACGCTCAACACGCTCGAGCCAGCCCAGTTTTGTTTTCTTCCTCCTACAGATTGAAGAGTTCCCGCAATCGGCGGGTCTGCGCGCGGCTGACGGGAATTTCCGTCTGTTTCTTGTCGTCCATGCGGAGCTGGTACGAGCTCTTGAACCACGGCACCACTTCGCGGATGTGATGGATGTTCACCAGGAACGACCGGTGCGCCCGCCAGAACAGGCTGGGATTGAGATTCTCGTTGAGTTCTTCCAGAGTGCGGCAGTTGGATTGGCCTTCCATGCCGGCGTGGCCGCTGGTGACCACTGTGATGACGCCATCGTTGATGGTCGCGTAGCAGATGTCCTTCGGGTCGGCCAAGAATAGCCTACCGGCTGCCTTGATGAGGATCTTCGCGGTCTGCGACTTCTGCGACTCTAGCATGCGGACCAGCGTCTCGAATTTTTCGTCCGATCCGGCGCCGCCCTCGATCTTGGCGCGCGCTTTGTCAACCGACTGCGCCACCCGCTTTTTGTCGAAGGGCTTCAGGATGTAGTCAATGGCATTCACCTCGAAGGCTTTGACAGCGTATTGGTCGAAGGCCGTGGCAAAAATAATCTTGGGAAGAGCAACCTTGCGGTCGAGCAGTTTCTTGATGACGCCGAAGCCGTCCAGCCCGGGCATCTGCACGTCAAGAAAGACAAGGTCCGGACTGTGTTCCCGAATCAGATTGACCGCCTCCAGGCCGTTCTTGCCCTGGGCGACAACATTGACATCGGTGAGACCCTTCACCAGGTAGGCGAGTTCGTCGCGCGCCAGTTGCTCATCGTCGACAATGACCGCAGAGAGAGGCATAGAAATTCAGCGCCGAGCTGCGTGAAACAGCGCCCGAAGGCCACAGCATTGCTCAATGGTGAGTATAGTCAGCGCGGAAAAGTGGGGCAATCTGCGTTAGGGGATAGTACTCTTTTCGAAACAAATTCGGCAAACCCCCACTCTAGGGGCCAATTCCCGCGCGCTAGCGAGGGAGGCGGGCGTGTTCGATCACTCGGCCTCGGCGTTCTCACCCTTGTCCGAACGCACTCCCGCGGCGGAACTGTGTTTGGCGCATATCTCCCGTGCATTGGGCTCAACTATGTGCCCCTGCTTGCTCATGCAATGATGGCGGTTAGCTAAGCCTGACGCGTCGAGAGGGGCTTCAAGTACCGAGTGGAAAGGACGGCTATTTTGAGGAAGCGGAAAACTTTTGTCACCGGGCGTTGCATCTCAGACCCGCACGCTCAGGGTTTGCCACCCTCGAAACGACCTACTGGTGCGAGGTCTTACGGATGGATAGGTCGGTCTTAATTGTGGACGACAGTTCGGCAGTCCGCCAAGCTCTTGTGCGACTGTTCGCCGACGGTGGATTTGACGTGTGCGGCGAGGCCGCGAGCGGCCGAGAAGCGATTGAAAAAGCTCAAGGACTAAATCCTGGCCTGATTGTAATGGACCTCTCAATGCCGGTGATGAATGGCATCGAAGCGGCTCGTTGTCTCAGACAGCTGTTGCCCACGGTGCTGATAATTATCTTAAGCGATTATGGGGGACTGTTCCCCGAGCAGGAAGCCCGTTCCCTTGGTATTGCCGCTATTGTTTCGAAAGCGGAGTGTTCGTCGGTGCTACTCCACGAGGCCAGAACTTTGCTCTGTCAAACCGCAGCTTGATTCCGTCAAGCCACGACGCCGATCAAGCGCCCCGCGCAAGTGTAATGCCTCGCGCCGATCGGGTTACTCTGTTTGGCAATCCAAAATGAAAGGTGGTGATAACGGGCGCAATTTTTTCAAGTTACCCCGGGAAGAAGCAACCGCGCATGGCCCATGCTGCTGTCTCATTTTAATCTCACCTTAATTTTGTAGCACGGGAAGATTGATATCTTTACGCACGAGGAGATTGATCATGGCTAATTTCGAGTCTTGCCCGCGAAGCAGAGCGCCCTTCCAGCGAGTGTCTTTGCTTCTTGTGTTTTCAGCCTTTGTGATGGGTGCCTTACTATTGGCACCGAGTGGAGCGTCAGCCGCTCCGGCGCCCGGTTCCGGTACTTGTCAGCTCAAGTCGCCGAAAGGCGACATTCAGCATGTGATCTATATCCAGTTCGACAACACGCATTTCCGGCGGGATAACCCGAACGTCCCCTCTGACCTCGAGCAGATGCCGCACCTTCTGAACTTCATCACCAGCAATGGCACTCTGCTCAGCAATGACCACACTGCCCTGATTTCCCACACTGCAACCGGGATCCTGACCTCACTTACCGGTGTCTATCCGGACCGCATGGGCCAACCGGTGTCGAACAGCTTCCGCTACTTCAAGACTGATGGAACGACTCGCACCGGCGTCTCGTTCGCCTATTGGACGTCGCCGCTCTTTGATCCCGGCGGCACTACCACCGACACGACGCCGGAGATGATCAACGAGAACGGCAAGATCGCTCCTGCACCATGGGTGCCGTTTGCGCGCGCCGGGTGTGATTTCGGCGCGGTCGCGACCGCAAACACGATCCTCGAGAATACGGCGATTGACATTCCGATCGTGTTTGGCCCTAACTCGGAAGAGGCGGCCGAAGTTGCCGCCAATCCTCAGCAAGGCTTCGCAGATTTTGTCGGCATTGGCGTACATTGCGCGCAGGGTTCAGCATTATGCGCGGCCTCCAGCCACGCACGCCCAGATTTATTGCCGGACGAACCCGGCGGCTACTCGGGCTTCAGCGGCCTGTTCGGCGCCAAGTATGTTAATCCGGTGATCAAGCCAACCGGCGGCCCGATGACCGATCTCAACGGCAACGTGATCCAGGATGCGACTGGCCATATCGGCTTCCCAGGGTTCGATGGCATGGAAGCGACAGTATCGCTCTCCTTTGTTGCGCAAATGCAGGAGGCCGGCGTCCCGGTGACTTATGCCTATATCTCGGATGCGCACGATGGCCATGGCACTTCCGGCAACATCCACTTCGCGTACGGTCCCGGCGAGGCTGGTTACGTGCAGCAATTGCGCGACTATGACGTCGCGTTCCAAAAATTCTTTGACCGTCTGACGGCAGACGGAATCACGGGCAAGAACACGCTCTTCGTCTTCACCGTGGATGAGGGCGATCACTTTGTCGGCGACCAACCGACCCCCGCGGGTTGCGATGGCGTTGCGACGGCATGTAATTACAATCGCGTCGGTGAGATCAACGCCGACCTGCGGCGCATGATCCTCACGCAGTCCGGTGACTCGACGGTGTTCTCGGTACACTCCGATGACGCGCCGACCGTGTATGTCAATGGCACCAGCACCCAACCCCTTCGGGATCAGACTGACCCGGTCGTCCGCAATCTCGAGCGGGAGATGGCCCAATTGAATTGGCTCAACCCATACACGAACGTAGTCGAGAACAACATCATGGTAGCGCTCGCCGACCATACCGAGATGAAGACGCTCCACATGATCACGGCGGATCCATTCCGCACGCCCACCTTCACGCCGTTCGCAGATCCGGACTGGTTCTTCTTCGCCACCGGCGGGGGGATTTGCGTGGCCCAGGGCGACTGCGCGTTCATCCCGGCGCGTACTTCGCAGAGCTTTGCATGGAACCACGGCGACATCCAGGATGAGATTGCTTCGACCTGGGCCGGCTACGTGGGTCCGGGTATAGAGAGCATCGGTATCGATAGCACAACCTGGTCGGATCACACGGATCTGCGCCCGACGATATTGGACTTGGTCGGCTTGAAGGATGACTACATCCACGATGGGCGTTTGATTTCTGAGATACTGCAAGGTTATTCGCGGCCATTGGCGGTAAACAAGAGTGGCAGTTTTATCGCACTCGCTCAGATGTACAAACAGTTGAACGCACCGTTCGGCGAGTTTGCGATGGATACGCTTAAGTCATCCACTTTTGCGCTCGCCTCGAACGACGCGGGCGACGCAACTTACAACTCCGTTGAAGGGCAGATCCAGTCTCTCACTTCCCAGCGCGATTTAGTCTCCACACAAATGAAGGCACTGCTGGAAGGCGCTGCATTTAACGGTCAGGCGTTCAGCGATTCACAGGCTCAAGCGCTCATCGCGCAGGGCCAGTCATTGCTGGCACAGGCGAATGCTTTACCCCACTAGGGCATAAGTGGAAGCTGCAGAGGCTGGAAGGGAAGAGTGCTCACCCCGGGAACGCGCGGGGTGGGCATCGCTTCCTCCTAAGCGTGCACGTTAGTTGAACTTCTTCCCGGTCGCATTCTCGATATGGAGCGGAATCAATTGTCGGCCGGGTTGGGGTTCGATACGGCGGGCGTTGAGCATCATCACGCGGGTCCCGAGGTGGGGGAAATCGTGGCGCACCTCGAAATCCTCCACCATTCCATCGTTCGGCAGAATTCTTTCCAGCAATTCGCGCAGTTTGGGGATGTTCCATTGCCCATCGCCGAGCTCATAAATAAATCGCGCGATTCTCTGTTTCCTCGTGTGAGACTTCGAAGTTCCGATAGAAGGCCGGGTTGGCGTTTGTGACGCGCAGGTTACTATCTAAGACCAGAATCGCCTGGCGAGCCGTCTCGCTGAGCGCATCGGCGTAGAGTTGGGCCTGTTCGAGATCGCGCTTCAAGCCTCCGATATCCTGGAAACTGACCACCGCGCCCTCAATCTTGTTATCCCAGGTCTTGTAGGGCCGCACCCGCATCAGATGCCACTTGCCATTTTCGTTCTCGCGCACTTCGATTTCGTGGGTGGACATGGTGTCGATGGTTTCGCGCACCATTGTTCCCAGATCGTGCACATCCAGATTGGGGGATTTCGTTCAGGCGGCGCCCAATATCGCCGGGCAGCAGGTTTAACAATTTTTGCGCCGGGGGCGTGAAGTGCCGGATGTGCAGGTCATTTCCGACGATCACGACCGGGATACTTACATTATCCAGCAGTGAGCAGGTCATTGTTCGCCAGCGATAACTCAGCGTTTCGGTGTTGCAGTTCCTCGTTGAGAGTCGTCAGCTCTTCATTGGTGGATTGCAACTCCTCTTTCGCGGTCTCCAGATCCTCGTTGGTGCTCTGCAGCTCTTCGTTGGCCGACATGACCTCTTCGTTGGAGGCTTTAAACTCTTCGGTGACCGTTTCGTGGTCTTCAATCAACCCCTGTAGTTGTTCCCGGAGCTGATTTGCTTCGCTCTTCAAGCGTTCGTTCTCGGGCGCGGAAGCGCTCTTTGTCGCGGAAGCTGTGTTCTTGCCCCTGTGGTCTTTCACGGGCTCGGAAACCTGTGCATCTTGAAAGACGACCAGATAAAAGCGCTCCGACATGCCTTCGCCGCGAATCGGAGTGACCTCCAGATTTACTTCCCCTGTTCCCCCATCGGATTGGATGATTACTCCTTCCTTCCGCACCGGCGCTCTTTCCTTGCGGGCCTTGGTCAAGGCGGCGCGCAGATCCACGAGCAGTCCTTCGCGGGCCATCTTTACCAAGTTGAATGTGGGGTGGCCTGAAGCCGGTTCCAGATATGCCCCCGTCTTTCCCCGGAACTGCACAATTTCCATCTCTTCGTTAACTACAATGCTGGCAGGAACGAACCGGCTAAAGAGCACTCGGTCAGCGGCCTTTTCTACGGTGGAGACCGCTTCCGGCTCACGGGCCGTTTTATTGTCTTCGACCCGGCGAATGCCGTACTCAATGCCGCTGAAATAAGTGGCCAGCCGACTGCCAGATTTTTTCTTCTGGAAGATGCGATTCTTTTTGTCCACCGGGGTGAAGTATTCCGCGAAGCTCCCCAGACTTTCTGCTCCGCCGAGCATCAGGCAGCCGTCGGGCTTGAGGGCATAGTGCAGGGTGGGGATTACACGCTTTTGGAGAACCGCCCCGAGGTAGATGAGCAGGTTGCGGCAGGTGATGAGATCCAGATTGGAAAAGGGCGGGTCCTTGGCGACGTTTTGGCGGGCGAAAATGCACATCTCCCGCACCGACTTATTCCCCCGTCGAGCTTGACGAAAAATCGCCGCAGGCGCTCCGGAGGGATTTCTGCAACCACGGCTGCCGAGTAAAGACCGGCCCGAGCGCGGTCAAGCGAGCTTTCGCTGATATCGGTGGCGAAGATTTGGAAGGGCACGCTACCCGGTGCTGGCCGGGCGGTCTTTTGAGTTTCCAGCCAGATGTATTCCAGCATCGCCATGGCGAGCGAATAGACCTCTTCTCCGGTGGAGCACCCGGGGACCCATACCCGTATCGTTCCTGCCTTATGGTCCTGAAACAAATTGGGAAATACATTCTTGCGGAGCGCTTCGAAGGCTTCGGGGTCACGGAAGAAGCTGGTTACATGGATGAGGATATCTTTGTATAACTCATCGAGTTCACCCGGCTTATTCTTAATGAAACGAACGTAGTCGCCAACTCTTTCGAGTTTGTGCAAGACCATCCGGCGCTTGATTCGCCGCTGCAGCGTGGTGTGCTTGTAGTGGGTAAAATCGACCCCTGAGGCAACGCGCAGCAGCGACAACAGAGTTTCCATTTGATTGCCGGGAGCAATCGCCAGTTCCGGCTTCTCCGGTCGCGGCGGGAGCGAGATACGGGTGTTGTCCCACCCCTGGCTAACTCGTGGGCGATTGCGGAAGGAGGCAGCACGAAGTCCACGCAGCCGGTATTGACTGCGCTCTGCGGCATGCCTCGGTACTTGGCGGATTGCTCGTCCTGAGCAAAGGTGATTCCGCCGGACGCTTTGATGGCACGGTTGCCCTCGGTTTCGTCCGAGGCCGTGCCCGACAAAATCACACTGATGGAGCGGTCTGCGCTGTCTTCCGCCAGGGATCGGAGAAAATGGTCAATCGGCAGGTGCTGTCCATGAGTGAGCACCCGCGCTGACAGCCGTAGAACCCCTCCCCTGATGGCCATCACTGTATTGGGCGGAATCACGTAGATGTGGTCAGGGCGGACCCGTGCCATCGGTGACCTCTACCACGGGAATTTTGGTGGTCCGCGCCAGGATTTCTCGCAGTTCGCTGGAGTGTTTGGGATCCAGGTGCTGCACCAGCACAAAAGCCATTCCTGTTTTCAGTGGAAGCTGACGCAGGAGTTCGGAGAAGGCCTCCAACCCTCCCGCCGAGGCGCCGATACCGACAATGGGAAAGGGCGCAGGGGCGATTGCCCCGAATCGCCGGAGACGCGGGGTTCCGGGACTTCATTTTCACGACCGAACCTCTCATGGGAAACCGCCTGGGCGGAGCGGCGCTCAGCGACCATAGGAGGTCCGACTCTACAGGGGGGACGTCTGCAAGCGGAGCCTGGGTTGGGCGTTTGGTCCGCGGTAATGAATATTAGTCGGGAGGGCACACACGGTCAATGAGAAGATACAGAGTGATTTTCCCAATTTGGAACTCTACTTAGGCGGGAGATATAAGTGTGGGGCGGACAAGAGTGTCCGCCCCACACGAGACTTAGGATATTTCTAGGGCGAGAGCCATACCCATGCCGCCGCTTACGCAGAGAGTCGCAAGGCCGCGCTTCGACTTGCGCTTCAGCATCTCGTGGAGGAGCGTGACGGTGATGCGCGTCCCCGTGCAGCCGATGGGGTGGCCAAGGGCGATCGCGCCGCCGTTGACGTTCAGCGTGTCGCGATCGAAATGCAATTCGCGGTCGCAGGCCAGCACCTGGGCGGCAAAAGCTTCGTTGAGTTCGACGAGATCGAAGTCGGCGAGTTTGAGACTGTGCTTCTTCTCCAATTTGCGGATCGCTGGCACCGGACCGATGCCCATGAGGCGGGGATCGACGCCGGCGGAGGTCACCGCCATAATCCGCGCCAGCGGCTTGAGATTATTCTGCTTGATGAAGTTCTCGCTCGCGAGAACGATTGCGGCAGCGCCATCGGTGACGCCCGATGAATTTCCTGCGGAGATGGTGCCGGTCTTCGAAAAGACTGGCGCGAGCTTAGCCATTTTTTCCAGCGTGGCTTCGAGAAAGAGGTGTTCGTCGCGCGAGAAGACGGTTGTGCCTTTCTTGCCTTCGATAGTGACGTGTGCAATTTCGGCGTCGAAGCGTCTGCTGGATTGCGCGGCGGCGGCGCGTTTCTGTGAACACAGCGCGAATTGGTCCTGCTCTTCACGGGAAAGTTTGTATTGCTCGGCGAGCAGTTCGGCGGTTTCGCCCATCACCATTTTCGCCATCGGGCAGAAGAAGCCGTCGCGGTACATGCCGTCGACGAGTTCCTGATGGCCCAGGCGGTATCCCCAGCGTGCGCCGTCGAGATAGTAGGGAAGACGCGACATGGACTCGGTGCCGCCCGCAAGAGCGCAGTCCAGATTGCCGGTGGCGATTTCCTGAAATCCGAGGGCGATGCTCTTGATCCCGGAAGCGCAGGCCTTGTTCACGGTGTAAGCGGGAACCTCCTGTGGGACGCCGCTGCGAATTGAAATCTGCCGCGCCGGATTCGGTCCGCCACCGGCCTGGCGCGCGTTGCCGAAGATCGTTTCCTCCACTTGCTGCGGTTGAATTCCAGCGCGCTCCATGGCCGCCTTCGCGGCGACTACGCCCATGTCAGCGGCGGTCTGCGAGGCGAGCGAGCCACCAAATTTTCCGATGGGCGTGCGGACCGCGGAGACGATGTACACGCTGTTCAACGAGGGCCCTCCAAACATTTCAGTCTAACATTCGGGATAGCGCGGAACGGGAAACGCGGCGCGCCGAGCACTGCCTGTCCGTTAGACTGATCTGGGTCCGGGAAGACGCGGCACGCCGCGTCTCTAGCTATGGATTCGGGAGACGCAAGTTGCGTATCTATTCATGAATGTTCTGTACGGGATTAATAGTGTCGCCGAGGCACTAAAAGCTCGCGGTCGTGCGTTTGAGTGGGTGGGCGTGGCGACCGAGCGCAAAGACATCCGCCTGAAGCGCGTGATTGACGAGTGCCGCAAGATTGGAGTGCAAGTCCGTTTTCTGTCGCGGGTAGAACTCGACCGGCTGGCGGGCAATGCCGCGCATCAGGGGTTGGTGGCCGTTACATCGGCCAAGCACTATAACGATCTGGACGATCTGCTGGCAGCGCGGCGGGGCGAACACTCGCTGATTGTTGTGCTGGATGGCGTCGAAGATCCGCACAACCTGGGAGCGATTCTGCGCACTGCCGATGCGGCGGGTGCCGATGGCGTTGTGGTCCCGGATCGACGGGCGGCCGGCGTCACCGGGACAGTGGCGAAAGTTTCCGCCGGAGCGAGCGAGCATCTTCCCATCGCCAAGGTCACCAACATTTCGCGTTCGCTCGAAGAGTTGAAGGCGAATGACCTTTGGATCGTCGGCCTGGATGAACGCGGCCCACAAACCTACGACGCGATTGACTACAAGATGCACTGTGCAGTGGTGCTGGGCGCAGAAGGCAAGGGCCTGCACGATCTGGTGCAGAAGCATTGCGATTTTCTTGTCTCGATCCCGATGCTGGGGAAGGTGCCGTCGCTGAATGTCTCGGTCGCGGCCGGCATCGTGCTATTTGAGGTGGTGCGACAGAGGCGTCTGGCTGCATCGAAGCAATCATGAGGTTCCTCTGTGCTCTCTGTGTCCTCTGTGGTTTAGGTTCTTCGGCTCTTGCGATTGATCGCGAAGCTTTCACTTTCACAAAATACGATCTCGAAATCCGTCTGGAGCCCGAGCAGCAAAGACTAGGCGCGCGCGGGAAGATCACGCTGCGCAACGACTCGGCCCTTCCGCAGAAGATCGCGGTGCTACAGATCTCTTCTTCTCTTGCGTGGCGGTCGATCAAGGTTGATGGGAAACCTGCACAGTTCGTGTCGCAGCCCTACGCTTCCGATATCGACCACACCGGCGCGCTTTCCGAAGCCATCGTTACTCTGCCCACGGAGATCAAGCCGAAGGATTCGGTAGTGATTGAAATCGGTTACGAGGGAACGATCGTCCAGGATGGCACCCGGTTGACGCAGATTGGCATCCCCGGGGACATCGCTAAGCACTCCAGTTGGGATCAGATCAGTCCGTCATTTACGGCGGTACGGGGGGCGGGGTATGTCACCTGGTATCCGATTGCTACGGAGTCAGCGGATTTTTCGGAAGGCAATAGCATGTTTCAGGTGGCCGACCGGTGGAGGGCGCGGGAGGCGGACTCGAGCCTGAAGCTTTGGATCAGCACCGACGCGGGCCAGGACGATGCTCGGGTGATGGTACTCTGCAATGGAGTCGGCGGGTCGGGTGACACACGCGGCGGCAGCCCGCATTTCCACTGGGCGAAGTGTGAGTACGATCCGCTCGGGCTGAACGTTCCTGCCTTTGCAAGCGCAAGGCTGAACGAAAAAGCCATTCCTAATGGCGCGGCTCCCCTTGGTATCTACTTCCTTGACGGACACGAAGCTGGTGCATCCGCCTATAGCACCGCAGCGGAACCAACAGCCAAATTCGTGGGCGCATGGTTTGGACAGTCCAAAACTTTCGTGGCCATGGTCGACCTCGCGGATGCGAATGCAGCGCCTTTTGAAAGTGGCACCCTCCTGTTCGTCCCCATGAAAGGTGAGGACACAAAACTAGTCGAGATCAATCTGGTGCACGAACTAGTGCATGCCGCGTTTTCTTCTACTCGGCCCTGGATCCACGAAGGGCTGGCGCATTTCGCCGAGGCGGTATATCGCAAGCAAAAGCAAGACGGCCGAGAAGCCGCACTGGATTTTCTGAATCTACATCGAACGACGTTTGTCGAAGCTGAGAAAGATGTCGCCGCTTCAACGCCAAAAAATCCCGGCCAGCCTCTGGCGACCACTTTCGATGAGAGTTACTACCGCAGCAAGGCCGCATATGTCTGGTGGATGTTGTGCGACATGATCGGGGAGGATGCGCTGAAGCAGGCCATTCACAACTATCGGGCCGCGGACGACAAGGATCCAAAATACGTAGAGCAGTTGATTGCGGCGGCGGCGAAGCGAGACCTCGGCTGGTTCTTTGACGATTGGGTGTATCAGGACCGCGGCTTGCCGGATTTTCGCGTGCTGGCGGCGCATCCGTGGAAGAGCACAAAAGGGACTCAGATTGTGACGGTTACGATCGAGAACCTGGGCGGCGCCGGCGCGGAAGTTCCGTTTACGATTCGTTTTGGGAGCGGCCAGATCACGCGCCGCATCGAAGTTCGCGCCAAGTCCACGGCGACGACGCGGGTCGAAGTGCCGGGTACGGCAACTGAGGTTGTGGTGAATGATGGGAGTGTCCCCGAAAGCGACCTCACCAACAACGTCTTCAAGATCACGGAGCAGTAACTACGATTGTAGACGGCAGAGGTCGGATTGCGGAGGTAAAATCAAAAATGGGTCTCTTCACTTCTGCAATCTGATTTCTGCACTCTGCAATTCCGGAGGAATGTTTGTCCTACATCCAATTTCTTGGCGCTGCCGGGACCGTCACCGGCTCGAAACATCTCATTAATACCGCTTACGACTCGATCGGCAAGCAGGGGCTGCAGGTCCTGATTGACTGCGGCATGTTTCAGGGACAGAAAGAATGGCGGGACCTCAACTGGCGGGATACGCCGGTTGCGGCGCGCGAGATTGAGGCTGTGATTCTCACGCACGCGCACTTGGACCATTGCGGCTGGATTCCGCGTCTGGTGAAGCAGGGGTTTCGCGGTCCGATCTATGCGACGCAGGCGACGATCGAGCTTTGCTCAGTGGTGCTGGCCGATTCCGGTCACCTCCAGGAAGAAGATGCCGCGTTCTACAACAAGAAAAAAGCTTCCAAGCACGATCCGGCCCTGCCGTT
This sequence comes from Acidobacteriota bacterium, assembly GCA_046727255.1. Classification (GTDB taxonomy): domain Bacteria; phylum Acidobacteriota; class Terriglobia; order Terriglobales; family Acidobacteriaceae; genus Acidiflorens. The sequence continues at coordinate 24,342 of JBKPCG010000025.1, forward strand.
GTACACGCTGCAGGAAGCTCAGGACTGCATGCAGTACTTCAAGCCAGTGGCCGTTCGGCAAACCACGCAGGTGAGCCCTGAATTATCCTTTCGATTTGTGCCCGCCGCGCACATTCTGGGATCGACCATGGCGGAGCTTACGCTCAACACCGGAGGCCAGACACGGCGATTGCTCTTCACCGGCGATATCGGCCGCGTGCGCAACAGCGAGATTGCGCCGGGCAAGGTTGTGCACTCCGGGCCGCAGGAGGGCGAAACGGCCGACCTAGTGGTGATGGAGTCCACCTATGGCAACCGGAAGCATCCCGACACCGACCCGCGTCCGGAACTGGCGCGTCTGATTCGCGAAACGGTACAGCGCGGCGGGAGCGTTGTGGTCCCGGCGTTTGCGGTTGAGCGCACGCAGAAATTTCTTTTCATGCTCAAGGAGCTGATGGAGTCCGGACAAATTCCCCGCGTTCCAGTTTTTTGCGACAGTCCGATGGCCATCAAAGCGGTCGATATTTTCCTGAAGCACTCGGAGGAATACACATCGCAGACCGCTGATCTGATTAAGAAGTACGGCTCCCCGCTGAACTGGCCGGGAGTCACCTTCGCCCAAACGGCTGAAGAGTCCAAAAAAATCAATGCCAGCCAGTATCCGTCGATCATTATCTCTTCGAGCGGCATGGCGACGGGCGGGCGCATTCTGCATCATCTCTCGCAGCGGCTGCCGGATCCGAAGAACCTCGTACTCTTCATCGGGTTCCAGGCGCCCGGTACTCGGGGTGCAATCATCAAGAGCGGCGCGCCCGAGGTGAAGATCTTCGGGGACTTCGTCCCAATTCGAGCTCAGGTCGCATCGCTTGAGCAGTTCAGTGATCATGCCGACACGCCGGAATTATTGAAGTGGCTGCATACGTTCACCAACAAACCGGGTGTGACGTATCTTGTCCATGGCGAGCCGGCTGCTTCGTCGCAGCTGCGAGATGCGATCAAGAATGAGCTGGGATGGAACGTGCAGGTGGCGGAATATATGCAGCGGGTGGAAGTGAAGTAGTGTCGTTGCATCCCGAGGCTGTCATGACGGAAGCAGAGTTCAAGAGGCATCTGGACGCGGCGGAAAGAAGTCCAAGGGAAATTGCGGCTGCAGTCTCAGGTTTGCCGGAGAACCTCTTGCGCTACAAGCCTTCTCCCGAAAAATGGTGCGTGCTGGAAATCCTCGGGCATCTTGCGGATATCGAGATCGTCTACGGATACCGGCTGCGACAGATGCTGGCGGATACTAAACCCGTGATTGCGCCGATGGATCAGGACGCGTGGGCTCGCAACCTGGGATATATGGAGACACCGCCCGCAGAACTGGTCGCGTTCTATGGAATTGCGCGCCACCACAATCTGCGGATGTTGCGTCGCGCGAAGGCTGCTGATTTTTCAAAGTCGGCCTACCATCCGGAGTTGCAGCGCGAGGTCACGGTGGCGGAGATTGCCGAGCGAATGGGTGGACACGGGGTGGGTCATCTGCAACAGATTGAGAAACTGAAGCAGCAGGCCGGCGGGAAGTAGGCGATTAGGGGGAACAGCAGGTTCCCTCGACTTCGCTCGGGACAGGCTCTTCGCTCCTTTCAGGATGACGACTTCAAAATTGAGTAGAAAAGGCAGCCAGAGCCTGCAATTTTTCCAGCGCGGCGCCTGAATCAATTGCCTTCGCAGCCATCGGTACCGCATCTCGCAAATGATTCGCTCGACCGGCTGCAACCAGCGCGGCGGCGGCATTGAGAAGTACGACATCGCGGCGGGCGGATTTCGTTCCGGCTAGGATGTCGCGGATCAGCGAAGCATTCAGCGCCGCGTCTCCACCGGCGATGTCGTCGAGTGCGGCTCGGGGCAAGCCGCATTCTTCCGGCGTAACTTCGTAGCTGTGGACGCGGCCGTCGCGCACTTCACCTACCCGCGTGGGTCCGGTGATTGTGATTTCGTCCAGGCCATCGCTGCCATGAACAACCAGCGCCCGGCGTAGTCCCAGCATGCTGAGAGCTTCCGCGAGTTTCTCCACGAGATCGTCTGAATAGACTCCCACGACTTGGCAAGTGGCGTGCGCGGGATTGGTCAGCGGGCCGAGCAGATTGAACACCGTGCGGAGGCGCAGCTCGCGCCGCGCGGTTTGCACATGCTTCATGGCCGAGTGCATGGCGGGTGCGTAAAGAAACGCAATCCCCGTCTGCTCCAGGCAGGCCGCGATTTGCGCTGGTGGAAGGTTGACATTCACGCCAAGCGCTTCCATGACATCGGCTGAGCCACATTTCGAAGTGATGCTGCGGTTGCCGTGCTTGGCCACGCGCACGCCGACGCCTGCGACTACGAAGGCAGTCGCGGTCGAGATGTTGAAGGTGCCGCTGGCATCGCCGCCGGTGCCGCAGGTATCAAGCAGGGCGTCGCGGCCGGTGCCGCTCGCGTCGAGGACAGAGTTGCCGCGGAGTTCCAGAGGAGTGGCTGCCGCGCGAATCGCCTCGGCGAAACCGACAATCTCCTCGACGGTTTCGCCCTTCATGTGAAGAGCGACCAGGAGCGCTGCAATCTGGGCATCAGTCCACAGACCGGAGAGAACCTCGGTCATGACCGCTCGCGCCTCATCTCGGGCGAGCGACTGGCGGTGGTTGGCGAGGCGATGGAGGACGTCGGCGATCATTTCGGACTTACAAGCTATCGCAGCCGGGGCATCCTTTCAAATCCGGTGCTTTTCACTGACGACTTCCATCCGCGCATGAAAGCGCTCGTGCCAGCTTTCAGGCAGGCTTTTGACTTCGACGGCGCGTTTGAGCAACTCGAGTTCGGGCGTTGGAGAAGTGAAGAGATGGTTGAACTCGGCGATGGTCAGACTGGGCACCTCACCTGTGAGGAATTGAAATTCGTCTCCGGCGGCGACTTCTCCCTCCTCGACTACCGAAAAATAGAAGCCACTGTATCCGCTGCTGAGAAAGCGCTTGATCATGTCCTCGCGCTGAAACTTTGCCGCCAGTTTGAAGCAGGGGAGCCGCGGGGTTGTGACTCTGACCACGGCTGAGCCCACGCGGTATTGGTCTCCGATGCAGACACCGGACTCGAGCAGGCCGTCGGTCGTGAAGTTCTCCCCGAAAGCTCCCCAGGAGAGTTCTTCTTTGGGAAGCTGATGGCGCCAGTAGCTGTAATGCTCGGAAGGATAAACGTAGACGGCTTTGTTCGCGCCGCCATGCACCGAGAGATCGGCTTGACGGTCGCCATGGAGGTTCGTTTCCCGGAGCTTGATCCGGCCGTCTACGGGCTTCTTGAAGATACCGGTTTTGAAGGAAGCGCCCTTCCAGGCGAGAAGATGGGGCAGGCCGACATTCAGGGATACGAGTCGCATGTTTATCTATCAGACGACGCGGATGGGCTGAGCGATGCAGATTTCCAGCGCGCCGCAAATAATTCCGCGGATGCGCGTGCGATGCTTTGCCGATTTCCATTACGTCCTATAAAATCGAAAGTTTGCTGACTGCTGTCGCCGCAAGCAGGTTCCTCCCGGTTTGGAATCGAATCAGTACACGACCCAGGAATCAATATGAAGATTCATGAGTATCAGGGAAAAGAAATCCTGAAGAAGTTCGGCGTGACGGTGCCGCGCGCAACGATGGCGCAGACGCGGGAAGAAGCCGAAGCCGCTGCGAAGGACCTGTTCAGTGCAGGTGCTACCGGTGTGGTGGTGAAAGCGCAGATCCATGCCGGCGGACGCGGTAAGGGCGGCGGCGTGAAGATCGCCAAGTCGGTCGAGGAAGCGAGCGAACTTGCCGGCAAGATTCTTGGCATGACGCTGGTCACGCACCAGACCGGTCCGGAGGGCCGGATCGTGCGTCGTTTGCTGGTCGAAGAGACGGTGCCGATCGCGAAGGAACTTTATCTCGGGATCTTGGTGGATCGCGGCGAAGGCAAGCCGGTTTTTATGGCGTCGGCGGCGGGCGGCATGGAGATCGAGCAGGTCGCGGCAGAGACGCCGGAAGCCATTCTTAAGCAGTACATCGATCCCGGCATGGGTCTGGAGCCGTTTCAGGCGCGCAAGATTGCGTTCGCGCTCGGGTTGTCGGGAGCGCAGATCAATCCTGCGGTGAAATTCCTGACGGGGCTGTATCGCGCGTTTCTCGAGACCGACGCGTCGCTGGTGGAGATCAATCCATTCATTACGACCACCGACGGTCGCGTCTTCGCCCTCGATGCGAAAATGACCTTCGATGATAACGCGCTCTTCCGTCATCCGGAGATCCGCGACCTGCGGGATGTTACGGAAGAAGATCCGCTTGAAGTTGAGGCGTCGAAATACAACCTGAACTACATCAAGCTCGACGGCAGCGTCGGATGCATGGTGAATGGCGCCGGGCTCGCTATGGCGACCATGGACATCATCAAGTATGCGGGCGGCATGCCAGCGAATTTCCTGGATGTGGGCGGCGGCGCCAACGCCGAACAGGTCGCGCATGCGTTTGAAATCCTGCTAAGTGACAAGAGTGTGCGGGCAGTGCTGATCAATATTTTTGGCGGAATTCTGCGCGTCGATACGTTAGCTAACGGTGTGGTCGAAGCGGCCAGGAAGACGAACATCCGGTTGCCGGTGGTGCTGCGTCTCGAGGGAACCAACGTTCAGGAAGGCAAGAAGATCCTGATGGAATCGGGTCTGAACTTTACGATCGCCGAAACAATGAAAGACGCGGCCGATAAAGTGGTGGCGGCAGCGCAAGTGGCCTAGGGTAGAGACGCGGCGTGCCGCGTCTCCCCGTGCACCGGATGCAGCCGCTGTCGGCAGGAGACGCGGTACGCCGGCGTCTCTACACGAAGTTGTAGGTGGATTTAGAAAAGAGCAATCATGGCAATTCTGGTTGATAAGCGAACGAAATTGATTGTGCAGGGCCTGACCGGCCGCGAGGGAACATTCCACGCCAAGGCTTGCGCGGCTTACGGAACGCAGGTTATGGGCGGCGTCACGCCTGGCAAAGGCGGTACCATGCACGAAGGCTGGCCAGTCTTTAATACTGTGCAGGAAGCTGCCGACAAGACCGGCGCGACTGCCACGATGATTTTTGTTCCGCCACCGTTTGCCGCAGACGCGATCATGGAAGCGGCCGACGCCGAGATTGAACTGATCGTCTGCATTACCGAAGGCATCCCAACGCTCGACATGGTGCGCGCCTGGGAATTCCTGCAAGACCGGCGCTCGCGGCTGATTGGACCGAATTGCCCAGGCATCATCTCGCCCGGCAAGTGCAAAATCGGCATCATGCCAGGACACATCCACAAAGAAGGCAGCGTTGGGATTGTCTCGCGGTCGGGCACGCTGACCTATGAGGCTGTGCATCAGCTCACGCAGCGCGGCATCGGACAATCGACCGCGATTGGGATCGGCGGCGATCCGATCATCGGAACCAATTTTGTGGATGCGCTCGATTTGTTCAACCGCGATCCACAAACCGAAGCGGTCATCATGATCGGCGAAATCGGCGGCAACGCGGAGGAGACGGCCGCTGAGTTTGTGAAGGCGCACATGAAGAAACCGGTGGTCGGCTTTATCGCCGGGCAGACCGCGCCTCCGGGACGCCGTATGGGCCACGCCGGCGCGATTATCTCCGGCGGCAAAGGCACGGCTGCAGAAAAAATCGTCGCCATGGAGAAAGCGGGGATCAAAGTGGCGCAGTCCCCGGCTGACATTGGCGAGACGCTAGCGGCAGCGTTGGGAAAAGCAGCACTGAGTGCTTAGCTTTGGCTCGTCGCTTTTCCTGAGACCTGACACCTGAGACCTAAGACCTGATTATGAAAACACTGCAACGCACTCTCACTATCATCAAGCCGGACGCGGTAAAGAGAAACGCGATCGGAGACATCATCGAGCAGTTCGAAAAGAACGGATTTCAGATTCTTGCCATGAAGATGCTGGAGATTTCCAAGCATCAGGCCGAGCAGTTTTACGCCGTGCATGCCAGCCGTCCGTTCTATAACTCGCTGACCAACTTTATGTCGAGCGGGCCGATTGTGGCGCTGGTGCTGGAGAAGGAAAATGCCATCGCCGATCTGCGCAAGCTCATGGGCGCGACCAATCCTGCGAATGCCGAAGAGGGCACCATCCGCAAGAAGTGGGCGAGCAGCATCGAGCACAACGCAATTCACGGCTCGGATGCGGAGGATACGGCGCGCTTTGAATTGAGCTTCTTTTTTGCGGGATACGAACTCGCGCAGTAGCGAGTTCTCAGTTCCCAGTTCTCGGTTCTCAGTTGAGCCGGAACTGCAAGTTTTTCTGAGAACTGAGAACCGGGAACTGAGAACTCTCATGCCACTAATTCACGTCACCATGCTCCAGGGCCGTACGGCCGATCAGAAGCGGAAGATCGCACAGCGCATTACGGACACGATGGTGGAAGAAGCGGGGGCGCGGCGAGAAGCCATCGTCGTGACCTTCCTGGAAGTGTCGAAGGAAAGCTACGCTTCGGGCGGTGTGTTGATGGCGGACAAGTAGCCGAAATCTGGCGGTCAGCGCGGGTTGTGGGTAGATAGCAGGTCCTTCGCTTCGCTCAGGATGACAGTCGTGGACAGTCATCCCAGCGGTTCCAACAGGTGTCCTTCGGTGCGGTCGGCGACCTTGGGCAGATCTTTCTTTGCAAATTGCAGGAAGTGCGGCGCGGCGCGGTGTGCTTCGAGCGCGGCGTCGTCTTTATATTGTTCGTAGATGAAGAATCGCCGCGGTTCGGTCTTATTTTTGTGCACCTGATACATTACGCAGCCCGGTTCTTTTCGCGACTCTGAGGTTAATTTTTCAAAAAGTGCCGCCACTTCGGACTCGCGTCCGGTCTTCGCCATCCAAGTCACTGCCAGCACTACCATCCATCGCTCCGTTCTTGGTCTCTCTGTCTGGGTTCAGGCTCGAGCTGCCGGGCTCTTGATCGGTTGCAGGCCCAGCTGGCTCACAAAATCCGGTACCAGGATCGTTTGCTCGCGATCCGGGCCGGTGGAAATCATGCCGACACGCGCTCCAGTTTCCTTCTCGATGAAGGCCAGATATTCGCGGGCCGCCTTGGGTAATCTCTCAAGCGTCTGGATGTCCTGGGTTGGAGTAGCCCAGCCGGGCATTTCTCGATATACGCATTCGATCCTTTCGTAGCCGCACGCCTGAGCTGGTACTTCGACCGTCTCTTTGCCATTGATTTTGTATCCAACGCAAACCGGAATTTCAGTGAGATGGTCGAGCACGTCCAACTTTGTCACCACCAGCCAGGAAATGCCATTAATCATGCCAGCGTAGCGCAGCAGAGGCAAATCGAGCCAGCCGGTGCGCCGCGGACGTCCGGTGACAGCGCCAAATTCGTTGCCCCGTTTGCGCAAGTCTTCTCCCTGCTCGTCGAGAAGTTCGGTAGGAAATGGTCCGCCGCCGACGCGCGTGCAGTAAGCCTTGGTGATGCCGATTACGGTATCGATCGAAGTCGGCGGTACACCAGTACCGGTTACCGCGCCGCCAGACGTTGCGCTGGAAGAGGTCACAAAAGGATAGGTGCCATGATCGATGTCGAGCATGGTGCCCTGGGCGCCTTCAAATACTACGGACTTGCCGGCGGCAATTGCCTGGTTCAGCAGCAGTGCGGTATCACATGCGAAGGGAGCGGTCTTCTGTGCGGCCTCGGAGTACTCCTTGAACATCTTGTCGGCATCGAGCGGATCGGAGTTGAAGAGCGCGTGCCCGATCATGTTTTTTTCGCGACAAGCGTTCTCGATGTGAGTGCGCAACAGCGTGTTATCGAGAAGATCGGCGATCCGCAGGCCTCGGCGTCCCATCTTGTCTTCGTAAGTGGGGCCAATGCCGCGGGAAGTGGTTCCAATCTTCACGCGCCCAGGGGCGTTTTCCGCGCCCAGTTCCATCATGCGGTGGTACGGAAGAATCACGTGCGCGCGGTTAGAGATAAACAGATTGCCATCTATCTTGACGCCCGCATCGCGAAGCGAGGAGACTTCTTTGAGGAAAGCGAGCGGATCAAAAACCACTCCGTTCCCGATTACATTCACGCAACCGGGACGGAGGATGCCGCCGGGCACCAACTGCAAGACGAACTTCTTGCCGCCAATAATGACGGTGTGACCGGCGTTGTGTCCACCAGCATAGCGGGCGACGACCGAAAAAGTCTGGGTGAGCACGTCCACAATCTTGCCCTTACCTTCGTCGCCCCACTGGGCTCCAACGATGACCGCGGTTTTGCCTCTGTTCAATGTTGCTCCGTGGAAATTTATGTGGCTGTCCGACTTGCCCCAGGGGTCGCACACACTGGTCTCCCGCAGCTCGGAAAATGGCTTGAAACAGGGATGTTCGGCAGGAGCCGGTGTGTACGCTCTAGCATACCGAATTGCTGTGCCGGGGAGCAATCTGGGGAAGAAATTGCAGAGGTCAGAGGTCAGATTGCAGAGGTAGAGAACTCTCGGGGTCGGCGAATCTGGTCAGAATTGGATGGAGTTCACCTCTGCAATCTGACTCTAACCTCTGACCTCCTGTATTCTGACTCGATGCCGGAGTTGCCGGAAGTCGAAACCATCGTGCGCGGCTTGGACAAACGAGTCAGCGGCGACACGATCGATTCGGTTTGGATCGGCTCCAGGAAGCTGCCTCTGAAGTCGCCTGCGGCGAAGATCGCGTCCACCTTGGAAGGCAAGAAGATCGTCCGCGTGCATCGTGCCGGCAAGCACATCGTATTTGATCTGGAGGGAGCACATCCCGGGAAGAGCAAGACGCGGCACGTCGCGTCTCTACGGCGGCCGGGTCAGCAGGCTCAATGGATCGTGCATCTTGGCATGACCGGGAGCCTGGTGGTTTGCGATCCGGCCGCCGAGATTGCCAAGCACACTCATCTGATTGCCCGGCTGGGTTCCGGCCGCGAGCTGCGCTTCGTCGACCCGCGGATGTTTGGGAAACTCAGCGTACACTCGGGTGGCTTTGATCCGGGCGGGTTGGAACCGCTCGAAGTTGAAGAAGAGCAGTTTCGGACACTGTTTCGGGGGCGCAAAACGCCCATCAAGAGCGCGCTTCTGAACCAAAAACTGTTGCGCGGCGTGGGTAACATTTATGCTGATGAGTCTTTGTTCCGGGCAGGCATTCGGCCGCGCCGCCGCGCTGCCTCGCTGACTCGGGAGGATCTTCGCCGGCTGTTCGGCGGAGTGCAAGAGGTGCTGCGCGAGGCTATTGCACTGGGAGGATCTTCGATCTCCGACTACGTGGACGCCGACGGTGAAGAGGGATTCTTCCAACTTGAGCACCGTGTCTATGGTCGCGAAGGAGAGCCGTGCCTGGTATGCCGGACTACGGTAAAGCGCGTCGTATTGGTGGGCCGCAGCAGTCACTACTGTCCAAAGTGCCAAAAATAGCGGTAGTATAACGATTTAATATTGACGAATTCGAAAGCCCCCATGTAAAAACAGAAGGGCCCCGTAGCTGATCGAAGGACGAGAACATACTTTTTCTCATATATGAATGATTTTTCAATTGGAGTGGACCTGGGCGGCACCAATCTGCGGATTGCGGCGGTCGATGTAAATGGCCATCTGGTGGAGAAGGTCACGCTGGGAACCAAGGTCTCGCTGGGGCGCGATCACGTTCTCAACGACATGTGCGACGCGATCCAACATCTGTCCGAGAAATACAAAAATTCCGCCAAGATGCTCGGCATCGGAATTGGCGTGCCCGGCATCATCGACATGGAGACGGGACTCTTGCGGGAATCGCCCAACCTGCCGGGCTGGGCGGACTACCCTGTGCGTGCCGAGATCGAGCGGCGTCTGACCACGATGGTCATTTTGGAAAATGATGCTAACGTGGCGGCCTTCGGCGAGAAGTGGCTGGGTGCGGCCAAGGAACACGATGACATGGCAATGCTCACTCTGGGCACCGGAGTCGGTGGCGGACTGGTTCTCGGCGGCAAGATCTGGCACGGCATGAACGGCATGGCCGGAGAATTCGGGCACACCACGGTCGAGCCCGAGGGTCACCCTTGCGGTTGCGGCAATCGCGGATGCCTGGAACAGTATGCTTCGGCAACGGCGGTCGTGCGGATGGCTCGCGAGGCGATCGCGGAGCATTCATCCAGCGCCCTCGCGCGAGCGGCTCACGAAGACGCGGAGTTCAGCGCCAAGTCCATCTTCAACCTGGCGATTCAGGGCGATGAAGATGCGAAGCGGATTTTCCGTCGCGTCGGACGGGCCATCGGTATTGTGCTTTCGGCGATGGTGAATTCCCTCAATCTGCCTATTTATGTGATCGGAGGGGGAGTGGCCAGCGCGTGGGAGGCATTTGCGCCTTCTATCTTCGAAGAGCTTCGTCAGCGTTGCATGGTCTATGCCGCCACGGCTCCTCCCGATCCGCTTGCTCAAGGCGGTGGAGCGTCTGCTCATGTCGAGCCGGGTCCCGGCCGGAAGACGATTATCACACGTGCTTTGCTGGGAAGCGACGCAGGATTATTTGGCGCGGCCCGCCTCCCGATGATCGCGGAGGCGAGGCGTTAGGCGCGTTTGCGACGCGGTGGATGTTCCGGACGCACGCGCGTCGGTTTCAATCCTGATGCAGCCGCCTTCAGCCGAGAAACCTCGTCCAGCGTCAGGCTGCGAAATTCTCCCGGAGGCACATCCAGCGACAGCGGGCCATACCGCACCCGCCGGATCTTTTCCACGTGGTGGCCTACCTCCTCGAACATTTTTCGGATCTGCCGGTTCCGGCCCTCGACAATCGTTACCTCCAGCCAGGGATTGTCGCCCTCGCGGATCAGACGAATTTTCGCCGGAGCAGTGCGGACCCGGCGTCCGCCTTTCTCCGCGATCGAGACTCCCTTCCGAAGTTTTTCGAGCTTTGCATCGTCTGGCTGACCGGCGACTTTCACTACGTAAGTCTTCGCCACGTTCGAAGCGGCCTTCATGAGCCCGTTGGCGAGCGCCCCGTCGTTCGTTAGAACTAACAACCCTTCACTGGCCCAGTCCAAGCGTCCTATCGGGTAAACGCGCGCCTTTGCTCCACGCACCAGGTCCATCACAGTCGGCCTCTTTTCGGGATCGCTCACCGTGGTCACGTATCCCTGGGGCTTGTTGAGAACAATGTACGTGTGCCTCTCAGGTCCGCGGAGCAGCTTGCCATCGACGCGGATATGATCCTGCTCTGCGTCCGCCTTGGTCCCCAGCTCGGTGACCACCTTGCCGTTGACTTGCACGCGTCCTGAGGAGATCAATTCCTCAGCCTTGCGGCGCGAAGTGATTCCGGCAGCGGCGATGATTTTCTGGACACGCTCGGCGGGCATGGATCCAGACTAACAGAAATAGAATTGAGCGCTGGGGGGCAGCGTTTAAGAGCGGCTAGTGATAAATCCTAGGCTGCGGGATTCGTTTTCTCAGACGCGGTCTCGGCTATAATAATTTCGTCTGTCGCGTCCTCATCCGCCTCGGGAGTCTGCTCGCCCTCAGATACCTCGGAGGCCTTTGCCACGGTGATCTCGGCGGATGGCTCTGTCGGCAGATCGCTTTGGAACGACTCCGCCAGCAGTTTTTCGAACTCTTCCATGCTGGGCAGCTCGCCGACATCTTTCAGGCCGAAGCGCAGCAGAAATTCTCTGCTGGTCTTGTAAAGGATTGGGCGGCCGATTACGGCTTTTCTTCCAGCGGTGGTGATGAGTTTGCGATCAAGCAGGGTGGCGATGACGCCGCTCGAATCGACTCCGCGAATTTCACTGATCTCCGGCACGGTCACCGGCTGCTTGTAGGCAATCACCGCCAGGGTTTCGAGCGCCGGCAGGGACAGGCGAATCGGCGGCTTCAGGCTCTTTGCGAAGGCCCGGACCGCATCATGCTGCTCGGGCTTGGTGGACATGCGATATCCGCTGGCAACCTGACGAATTTCGATGCCGTGGTCGGCTGAAGAGTAGTCCGCGAGCAGTTCTTCAAGCGTAGCGCGGACCCGCGATTTGACCTCATTCTCATCGGCGGCGCCGGTGGCGAGAACCTCGGCCTTCACGAGTTGGACGATGTGATCCAGCGTGATGGGGATTTCGGTCGCGTAAATGATGGCTTCGAGTTGGGCTTTGAGACTCATAAGAATAGTGGCTGGTGATTAGTGATTAGCAAAGCGGCCGTCCTCAAAGACTAACCACTAACCACTAATCACTAACCACTCTTATCTCCAGTCGTCCCTGATCGCAGCTTGCTCCGTCATCACCTCATCGAAGTGGGCGTGCTTCCGTACCAGCACTTCGCCGAAGACGTGGTCTTGCCGAACCTGGATCGCTTGCAGACGCACGAGTTCCAGCAGCGCCAGGAACATGCAGACCAACGCCTGACGCGACGGTACATTGCGCAGCATCTGCTTCAGGCGGATCGGCCGCGATTCGATGGAAAGCCGGCGATGGAGGTACTGGATCATCTGCCCGATTGTCACGGTCTCTTCATCCACTTCCAGTATCGGGCGATTACGCGCGCGGTCGAGAATCTGCTGAAACGTCTTAACCAGATCGATGACGTCGGCGGCCAGTTCGGGCTCGGTTCCCTCGGCGTCCATGAAGTCTTTGAGCGCTGGATTGCTCAGCACCGCGTCTTCGATCTGCTGTTTCTGGAGCAGCATTTGCGCGGCAGACTTGAACTTCTCATGCTCGAGCAGGCGGTTGACGAGCTCGCTGCGCGGGTCGTCGTCGACGCCCGCCGGGGCCAGCGGATCGCGCGGCAGGAGCATTTTCGATTTGATGTGAATCAGCACCGCCGCCATGTAGATAAATTCCGAGGCGATGTTTACGTCAAGTTCTTTGATGCGCTCCACATAAATCAGGTATTGCGCCGTAATCTTTGCGATCGGGATGTCGTAGATATTGATGTCCTGCTTGCGGATCAGATCCAGCAGCAGGTCGAGCGGGCCTTCGTACACTCCGCCCAGGTCGACCGCGAACGGGAAATCATTTTCTTCCCGGTGCGTGGTTTTCGGAGATGTTGTTTCGGGTACGGACGCGGCGACCGGTTCAGTGGGACGGTCCGACGCGAGTTGATGCAGATCCGTCACTTTGCGGAACTCCGCTCGGGCTCGTATTTGAGCGACATACCCATTGAATCGCGTACCTCGTTCATGGTCGCTCCCGCCACGCTGGCGGCGCGAGCTGACCCAGCCTCAAGAATATCCCACGCCAGGCGCGGATTGTCCTCGTATTTTTTTCGCCGCTCCTGCATCGGATTGAGGATTTTCACAAGCGCGTCTGCCGCCCAGCCCTTGCATTCGATGCAGCCGATGCCTGCCGACCGGCATCCCTCATTCACTTTTGCCATCGTTGCCTTGTCGCTGAATATTTTGTGCAGGTCGCCGACCGGACAGAGGTCGGGATTACCGGGATCGGTACGACGCACGCGCGCCGGGTCCGTAACCATAGTCTTCAGCTTCTGCCGGACCACCGGTTCGGGGTCAGTGAGCAAGATCATATTCCCGTATGACTTCGACATCTTGCGGCCGTCAGTACCGGGCAGTTTGGCGGCGGGGGTCAGCAGTGATTGCGGCTCGGGGAAAACGAAAAAACGCCCGTGTCTCGCCTCGTCCGTCTCTGCTCCACTTGGAATACCCATCCCCGCACCTCCATGGCGCGGATAGAACAGATTGAACCGCCGCGCAATCTCCCGCGTCAGCTCGACGTGCGCTACCTGATCCTCACCCACCGGAACGAAATCGGCTTTGTAAATCAGGATGTCCGCCGATTGTAGTACCGGATAACCGAGGAAGCCGTACGTCCCCAGATCTTTTTCTTTTATGTTTTCCCGCTGCTCCTTATAGGTGGGGACGCGCTCCAGCCAGCCCAGCGGCGTGATCATGGAAAGCAGCAGATGAAGCTCTGCGTGCGCGGGCACATGCGACTGGATAAACATCACGCACTTTTCGGGATCGAGCCCGGCGGCCAGCCAATCCAGCAATACCTCAACCGAGTTCTCTTTGATGCGAGACGTATCGGCGTAGTCCGTTGTGAGCGCGTGCCAGTCGGCGATAAAGAAGAAGCAGTCGTATCGCTCCTGCATGCGCACCCAGTTCTCGAGCGCGCCCACGTAGTTTCCGAGGTGGAGCTTACCGGTCGAGCGCATTCCGCTTAGCACGCGTTTCTTGTTGGACGGATCAGCCATTCAGAACATTACCAGCAACGAGTTGTAAAAATCCCTGAACGGTCGAATCAGAGCGGAGAGAAGACCTCCTCCTAAATACACGAGTGCGAGCAGGCCAAAGATGCCTATGTTGTCATAAATCCGTCTGATAGGCTCCGACAGGAAGTGCCGAATCACATGACTGCCGTCCAGCGGGGGAACTGGGATCAAATTGAACACGGCCAACACGACATTGATGAACATCATGTCGTACATGAGACGAACGACAGGATCCAAGAATGTACCGGACGACGGCTCGACTCCAGACGCCACCAACCGAACCAGCGCGTGTCCAGTTTCTGATGTGAAGGATACGATCCAGAGCAGCACAACCGCGCCCGCGGCGACGATGAAGTTGCTCACCGGCCCCGCCACCGACGTCAGGATGTCGTCCCGCACGGGATGTCGAAAATTTCGCGGATCGACGGGTGTGGGCTTGGCCCATCCCAGCATTGGGATGTGACTGATGGCTGCGACCAGCGGGAGCAGGACCGTGCCGATCGGGTCGATGTGGCGGATCGGATTCAGTGACACCCGTCCCAACATGCGCGCCGTCGGATCGCCACAACGGGATGCCGTCCAGGCATGCGCAGACTCATGCACGCTGATGGCAAACAGAAAGGCGATCATTTGGAACAGAATCTCAGGCAGGTTGGACGGCATGATGAGGATTGATTCTAACAAAGAGCAGTGCGGCTGCGGGCCGCGAGCTTCGAGCTACGAGCGAACAGCTTTTTCGAAGCTCGCAGCTCGCAGCCTACCTCTGCCATCTGACCTCTGCAATGGATTTATTGTCCCGCGCGCACGGGTGAGACCATCAGTCGGCCCGGCCGCTTCGTACCCTCGCCCTTATCGTGTTGGTAAACGAGCGAGAGGGCGCCGTCGGCAGCAGAAGTGGCGGCGGCGAGCTCGGTGGCAAGTCCCTGGTAGGAACGGCCGACTTCGTGGCTGTCCTGCAAAGCGACCGGACTGCCTTTGTCAATGGCGGGGCCGACGACTTGATAGTTGTTAGGAATTCTCCACAATACCTTGCAGTTGGTGGCTTTTTCGACGTCTTCGTCGGTAAAGCCGGGAATCTTCTTGTAGCGATTGAGCACGATTCGCAGGCGCTCCCGGCCTGCTCCCTCTTGCAGAAAAGCCTGAATCCGGCCCGCGCTCCAGAGCGAGACCACATCGGTCTGTGCGACCATCAGCACGGCATTCGAGAGATCACAAATCATTTGCATGGTGGCATCCACGCGGCCGGAGCAGTCCACCACAACGAAGTTATATTGACTCACCAGCAAATCGAAGAGGCGTGCCAATTCGGTCGCTGTTGGAACGGTGCTGTTCGGCTGCTGGGCCCCGGCCAGTAGATGGAGTCCGCTGCGATAGTGCGTCATCAATCCTTCGAGCAGCGAAACGTCCATACGGTGGAGGTTCTGCATGGCATCGACGACCGTAAACTGAGGCCGCAGGTTGAGTTGCAGGGAGGCGTGCCCAATCGGCGCGAAATCCACCAGAACTACGCGCCCGTGAGCCTGCTCCAGTGCCACGGCCGTGTTGACCGCGGTGGTGGTCGCGCCGACTCCGCCCTTGGCGTTCAGGAATGTAAAGACCCGCGCCTTGCCGGCACTGCGCTGTGCGCGGCTCAACAAGGCCGTGAAACGCGTGAAGGCTTCAATCATCGCCTCGCGGGTAGCACTGCGGTCCAGAAACTCACGCGCGCCCGCCCTCATCGCGGAGACGATGTTGGTCGGCTGAGTCAATTCTCCCACCGCAAAAATTGTGACGTCCCCGGCGGCGGCATGAATCATTTCAATGGCGCGGATGGCTCGCTGCGGATTCTTCGGGTCAATATCCACCAGCACGATTTCCGCTCGCTGATCGAGTAGCTGGCGGAGCACAGCGTCGCTGGGGGTCATGGGAAACCCGACATGGCTGAGCACGGTCCGGGCCATATGAGTGCTTTCGACCCGGGTATTCAGAACGACGGACTGTTCGCGGTCCTCGGTGAGGACGGCGACGGCTATCCCGTGCATGAGTCGATTCTCGCTCTTCATGGTCATGCTACGAACTTCCTACGCCGGGGCCAAATGACCTTCGTAATCGAAGGGAGACCTCAGGCGGGCTTGCAGGTTGGCAGGAGGCGCCATTCCGGACAAAAACTCCAACAGACTGCTGGTCTAAAGCCATTGTAGGACAGGTGCCGGCCTTTGGAAAGCCGCAGCCCGCACCGGAGGGCAAGTTTCAACGAGAGATTGTGCCCGGATTATCCCCGGCTGCGTCCACCGCCGAAACCCGCGCCAGTTCCGGCGTTGGCTCGGATTCGAGAGCGGGAAGATACTCATAAGAATCCAGCTGTACGGCAACACCGGTTCGGGGACCGGCTTGAGAGGAATCGGCTCGCAACACCCGGCCGCGAGCCCGCACGCGCATGCTCTCCCCCAGCGTGATCTCGGAAGGCATGGTGAAGGTCAGTTCGACTGCTGCGCCCTCCGCCAGTTGCGCCTCGGTGTAGAGGAAGAGCCCACGGGAGCTCACGTCCTGTGTGAATCCAGGCACGGCCTTTCCGTCGACATGAATCGCCAGCGGAAGGTGCAACTGGAAGCGCTGGCCGGAGCGACGCTCAACTCGGACAGGGTCTGTGCTCATAGTTCATCCTTCCCGGAGCGGGGTCGAGGGAGCCGCGGAGAGCACTACTGTATACCGATTTGAGCGCGGCGGGAAGGTGCAAATTCGTGACCTCGACTGGCCCGGCGGGATGGGGACGTGGGATAGCAATGTCATGTCACCGTCGACCCGCCCGGTTCGGTCCTCGCGCATCCTGACGCCAGTTGCCCGCATCCGTAACTTGTGCCAAGGTCTTAGAAGAGTGACTCAAGCGGCAGACCCCATCACAAAAAAACCCGCCGCGAATAGCTCATCCCAGTCCAGATGGGAAGTCACGCTGCGCGCCCTGCGCCACCGCAACTTCCAGCTCTTCTTTGGCGGACAAATCATCTCCCTGACCGGCACTTGGATGCAGAGTGTGGCGCAGGCGTGGCTGGTCTATAGCATTACGAAGTCGTCGTTTCTTCTGGGTGCGGTCGGCTTCGCAAGCCAGATCCCGGTTTTTCTGCTCGCGCCTCTTGGAGGCGCCGCCGCTGACCGGATCAACCGGCATCGCCTGATCATCGCCACCCAGACCTCATCCATGCTTCTGGCGTCGATTCTGGCTTGGCTGACACTCAGTCACCGAGTCCAGGTCCCGCACATTTTCATTCTTGCGGCGCTGCTGGGCGTGGTAAACGCCTTCGACATCCCCGGGCGACAGTCCTTTCTCGTCGACATGGTCGGTAAAGAAGACTTGATGAACGCCATCGCGCTGAATTCCTCAATTTTCAATGGCGCGCGGGTTGTGGGTCCGGCGGTGGCGGGAATTTTGGTGGCAAAGATTGGCGAAGGCTGGTGCTTTGCAGTCAACGCCCTCAGCTACGTCGCGGTAATCGTCGGACTGCTGCTGATGGACGTGCAATGCGAACGGCGCATCAGCGAGAATTCGCCCCTTGTGGATATCGTGGAGGGATTCCGCTGGGTTAACGGGACGAAGGTGATCCGGGCGTTGTTGCTCCTGATCGGGCTGGTCAGTCTGGTGGGGATGCCCTACACGGTGCTGATGCCAGTTTTTGCCGACCAAATCCTTCACGGCGGCGCGCGCGGACTCGGCATCCTGATGGGCGCAACCGGCGTTGGCGCCCTGCTCGGCGCGCTGACTTTGGCTGCCAAGACCGGCGTCACGGGACTCGGCCGCTGGGTAGCGATCGCCTGCGCCGGGTTCGGCGTCAGCATTATCCTGTTTTCATTTTCCCGCCATTTCTGGTTCTCGGTAGCCCTTCTGCTTCCCGCCGGGTTTTCAATGATGTTGCAGATGGCCTGCTCGAACACTCTGATTCAGACCATGGTCCCGGACCGGCTCCGCGGCCGCGTCATGGCCGTCTACTCGATGATGTTCATGGGAATGGCGCCGATCGGCGCACTCTTTGGCGGAGCGCTTGCCCATCGCGTCGGTGCTCCAATCACGATTGCCGCTGGCGGAGTGGCCTGCATCCTCGGCGCAATATGGTTTGGACGCCAATTGCCCGCATTGCGAATCGAAGCCCGCCGCCTGATCGTCGCCCAGGGATTGGCGGGGGGCGAACCGGTGCAAGAACTGAACGCGCAACCCGTGCAAGAGTAGTCGTTTCTTGCAATCCAATCGGCCTTGCGGTTCGCGGGGAGTTCTGACTTGACACTGCGCGGCTGGGTCCATAGCATTATGGAAACCGACCGATCGGTCGGTTTTGAGTTTCCGTAACAGTTTGGTCCATACTACAGGCTGCAGAACAGCACCCAGGCAGACCCCTAAGGAGTATCCAAAGTGGCGACAGTCTTCTATCAGAACGATGCCAACCCCTCAGCCCTGAAGGGCAAAACCATCGCGGTCTTCGGCTACGGTTCCCAGGGACACGCCCAGGCCCAGAACCTGCGCGACAGTGGATACGACGTCATCATCGGCCTCGATCCTGATCGCGGTTCGGCGACGCAAGCCCGTGCCGACGGAATGACCGTCGTGGCTCCGGCCGAAGCTGCCAAGCGCGCCGACTGGATTCAGATCCTTACCCCGGATGAGACCCAGCCTGATTTTTACCTGTCGGCCATCAAGCCACACTTGACCAAAGGCAAGATTCTCGGGTTCTCGCACGGCTTCAGCATTCATTTCAAGGCGATTGAGCCTCCCAAGGACATCGACGTCGTCATGATTGCGCCCAAGGGGCCCGGTCACCTGGTGCGGCGGGTCTACACGCAAGGCGGTGGCGTGCCGTCTCTGCTGGCGATCCATCAGGATGCCAGCGGGCGCGCTCACGAATTCGCGCTCAGCTACGCTCATGGCATCGGCTCGACGCGCGCGGGCGTGCTTCAGACGACTTTCAAAGAAGAAACCGAAAGCGACCTGTTCGGCGAGCAGGCTGTGCTTTGCGGTGGCTTGACTTCGCTGATCAAGAAGGGCTTCGAGACGCTGGTGGAAGCCGGCTACGCGCCCGAGATTGCCTACTTCGAGTGCTGCCACGAGATGAAGCTGATCGTAGACCTGATCTACGAAGGCGGACTGAGCCGCATGCGTTATTCGATCTCAAACACCGCCGAGTACGGTGATCTCACTCGCGGAAATGTCGTGGTCAACGACGAGGCGAAGGCGGAGATGAAAAAGATTCTCGCCCGGATCCAGGACGGTAGTTTTGCCAAGGAATGGATTGAAGAAAACAAGAAAGGCGGCAAGAACTTTGCCGCATTGCGCGAGAAAGAGAAGCAACATCCGATCGAGAAAGTCGGCGAGCAGTTGCGCGCCATGATGTCGTGGCTGCCGACCGAGAAGAAGAAAAGCACTGAGACGGCAGAGACGCCCGCTCCCCGTGCAGTGAATGCGTAAGAGAGTTCTCAGTTCCCAGTATTCAGTAAAAGCTTTTGGTTTTTCTGAGAACCGAGAACTGAGAACTCCCCTCCAATCAGTTAAACTGTCCCGCAGCACTTCCATGGACCTAAAACATCGCAGCCGCAACATCACCGACGGACGCGACCGGGCCCCAGCTCGCGCGATGTTCAAATCCATCGGCTTCACTGACGATGACCTCGCGAAGCCCCTGATCGCGGTCGCCAATACCTGGATCGAAACCATGCCGTGCAACTTCCACCTGCGCCGGCTTTCGGCCAAGGTGAAGGAAGGGATCCGAGCGGCGGGCGGCACTCCGATGGAGTTCAATACCATCGCCATTTCCGATGGCGAAACTATGGGCACGGAAGGCATGCGGGCCTCGCTCGTGAGCCGCGAAGTGATTGCCGATTCGATCGAACTGGTGTGCCGTGGGCAAATGTTCGACGCGGCGGTGTGCGTTGTCGGTTGCGATAAGACGATCCCGGCGGCGGCTATGGCCCTCGCACGCATGAATCTGCCCGGCCTGGTTCTCTACGGGGGGACTATCGCTCCGGGTAAGTACCGAGGCAAGGATGTGACGATCCAGGACGTCTTCGAAGCCGTGGGTGCGAATGCCGCGGGCAAGATGACCGACGCGGAGTTGCACGAATTGGAGGGCGTCGCTTGTCCCGGAGCTGGGGCGTGCGGCGGTCAGTACACAGCCAACACCATGAGCACGGTCATGGAATTTATCGGACTCTCGCCGATGGGCTTCAACGGAATTCCGGCGATGGATCCGCGCAAGGACGAAGTCAGCTTCCGCTGCGGTGAAGTAATGATGAATCTTCTGAGGAATGGCATCCGTCCGAGCGACATCCTTACGAAGAAATCGTTTGAAAATGCGATTGCCGGAGTGGCGACCACCGGCGGATCTACGAACGCAGTGTTGCACTTGCTGGCGATCGCGCGCGAAATCGGCGTGTCGTTGCACATCGACGACTTTCAGCGCGTCAGTGAGCGGACGCCGCTGCTGGCCAACCTAAAACCCTCGGGAAAGTACGTCGCGGCGGACGTGGATCAAGCGGGTGGCATCCCCGTAATCGCGAAGCGGTTGCTCGACGGCAAACACGTGGACGGCTCCGCGATCACGGTTACCGGCAAGACCTTCGCCGAGGAAGCCAACGCGTCGCAGGAGACTCCGGGCCAGCAAGTGATCGCTCCCCTGGACAAACCGCTGAAGGCTACCGGCGGCCTGGTCATCGTGCGTGGCAATCTCGCACCCGAAGGAGGTGTGGTGAAAATGAGCGGCCACGAGCGGCTCTCCCACAAAGGCCCGGCGCGCGTTTTCGATTCCGAAGAAGCGGCCATGCAGGCCGTGACCGGCAAGCAGATCAAGCCAAACGATGTCGTGGTCATCCGCTACGAAGGACCGAAGGGCGGCCCCGGCATGCGCGAGATGCTGGGTGTTACAGCGGCGATTGTCGGCGAAGGTCTGGGCGAAACCGTTGCACTGATCACCGACGGCCGGTTCAGCGGCGCAACCCGCGGGCTTATGGTCGGTCACGTTGCGCCAGAAGCGGCGCTAGGTGGGCCGATCGCCGCCATCCACGAGGGCGACCGTATCACGATCGACACCAAAAGTCGGAAGCTGGAAGTGGAAATTTCGGATGCCGAAATTTCCCGCCGTCTGTCGGAATGGAAGCGACCTGCTCCGCGTTTCGCCGCCGGCGTGTTCGCCAAGTACGCCGCGCTGGTGACCTCGTCGGCCGAGGGTGCGATCACCACTCCGGCAAGCTTGGGGCGTCACTAAGTTCGTATGGAGTGTCCGCCCCCACACGTTTTTCGAGTTAGACTTTTCTTTCTTCCCAAAGGAGAAAAAACCATGTCGAAGGTGATCGTCCGATTTCTCGCCATCCTGGGCGCTCTGTGGCTGGTCGCAATGGTGATCATGATCGTGGCCGTGATTGGCTCGAAGGGCAAGGTACCGGAAAAGACGATTCTGGAAGCGAACTTCGACGAGGCCCTGCCGGAGGACATCCCCGACAATCCAACCGCCAAATTCTTGATGAATGAGCGGCCGACGGTGCGCGACGTGGTCGATGCCATTGACCGTGGCGCGGAAGACGATCGCGTCGTCGGCATGGTGGCGAAGATCGGCGCGCCGCCTCTGGGTATGGCAAAGATCCAGGAGATTCGCGAGGCCGTGCAGCGTTTTCGCGCGCACAAGAAGTTTGCCATCGCATACGCGGAGACCTTCGGTGAGTTTGGCCCCGGCAACGGCGCATATTATTTGGCGACAGCCTTCGACCAGATTTACTTACAGCCCTCCGGCGATGTTGGTCTTACGGGAATCATCATGGAATCCCCCTTCATCAAAGGAACGCTCGCCAAGTTGGGGATGACCTTCCGCGGCGATCATCGCTACGAATATAAGAACGCCCTTAACTTTTACACTGAGAGCAAATACACACCGCCCCACAGAGAAGCGATGAGTGCCCTCATGACTTCCTGGTTCAACCAGATGAAGGAGGGCATCTGCCAGGCGCGTCAGATCGCGCCGGAAAAATTCCAGGCGATGGTGGACGCGGGGCCCTATCTGGGGAAAGAGGCGGTGGACGCCAAACTAGTGGATGGCGTTGCCTATCGCGACGAGGTGTATATCAATGCCAGGGCCAAGGCCGGAGCACGCGCGCAATTCCTATATCTGGGGAAGTACCTGGACCGCGCCGGCCATCCACATGATCGCGGCAAGGCGATCGCACTCGTTTTTGGTGTGGGCGGCGTGACCCGAGGCAAGAGCGACTATGACCCCGTGCAGGGTAGCCAAAACATGGGGTCGGACACAGTTGCGGGTGCGATTCGGGCCGCGGCCGCCGACAAGGATGTGAAGGCCATCCTGTTCCGCGTGGATAGCCCGGGCGGTTCCTACGTCGCTTCCGACACGATCTGGCGCGAAGTGGTCAATGCCCGCAAAGCGGGCAAGCCGGTGATTGTTTCCATGGGTGATCTCGCGGGTTCGGGCGGCTACTTCGTTGCCATAGCAGCCGACAAGATCGTCGCGCAGCCCGGCACCATCACGGCCTCCATCGGAGTGCTCGGCGGAAAGATGCTTACCTCCGGCCTGTGGGATAAGGTCGGCCTTTCCTGGGACGAAGTCCACCAGGGCAACAACGCCACCATGTTCACGGGCACGCATGATTACACTCCCGCCGAGTGGGCCCGCTTCGAAGCCTGGCTGGATCGCGTCTACGTCGATTTCACCGGCAAGGTGGCCGACGGCCGCAAGCTACCCAAAGAAAAAGTGCTCGAGATTGCGAAAGGCCGCATCTGGTCCGGCCAGGACGCGAAAAATCTCGGCCTGGTCGATGAACTCGGCGGATATGACACTGCCCTCAACCTGGCCAGAAAGGCGGCGAACATTGCCGACGGTGAGGACGTGAGGATTATTGTCTATCCGCGGCCAAAGACTCTTTTGCAGAGCCTCCTGCAACGCCAGGGCCCGGATAATAGCGACAAGGAAGCGATGACCCAAACCCTCGCGCGAATTCTGGAGATCGTTCAGCCCATGGCCCGTCAGTTAGACGCCGCCGGAATCAAGAGCAAGAATGAAGATCAGGAGGACGTATTGCGTATGCCGCAAATCGAGTCGAAATAGAGTCGCAGCATGACGCATCTCCGTTGGCAGCGGCTTCGCCGGCCGCGGCGGAGACGAGGCACGCCTCGTCTCTACGGAAGTTGTATTTACTTGAGTTGCTTTTAGAAGCCTAATTTCTTGACTTCTTCGTTGTAGTACTTGCGGTAGAGGATGCTCCATTCTTCGGAACCCTCAATGATGGTGCGGCGTTGGCTCTCGATCTTCATCCTCGCGGACTGATCGATACGCGCTTCCTGCATGAGTAGCTGCTCGAGGATCTTGCGAACCTCCAGACGGATGGTATTGCGATCTTCGATGAACTCCACGTCATCCATGTCGGCCACGGCATCGGTGACCACGTGGGCCAGCTTGTTGACTTTATCGCGGCTCAATCGCACGGCGGCGAAATCCTCAGAGAACAGCTTTGTATTTCTTGGTCAGCTCGGTCTTCACTTTACGGAACATTTCCTGGTAGTTCGCGCCCGTCTTCTGCATTTCGTCGGAGTATGCCTCGAGAATCACGCGAACTTCATCGTTAATGCGGTCTTCGAGTGCCAGTTCCTCGAGCAAAGCGGCGTGCACTTTCTCATTGAGGGCGGGCACAGCCTTGGTCTCGATCAGACCACTCGCGATCAGTTTCTTGGCGACTTCGCGGGCCAGATAGCCCACATATTCCTTGGAGAAGAGCATGTTGAAGTGTGAAGGAAAAGTTTAGCACATTGATGCAGGTGGCAGGTCGCGGTTGGCGGGTGGTAGGTGACACGATTTCAGTTCAGTCATCACCGCCAGCGCATAACAGTTGAGACTAACCTGGCGCCTGCCGTCCGCGACCTGCCACCTGACACCTGACTTCTGCTGCCGTACAATGGCGCTGAGAATATGTCTCCGCATCCAGAAGATCTCACCGGACTAAAAGACGACATGACCGCCTTCATCGAGGGCCACGGCATGCGCCGCTTCTTCGGATATGTGGAGGCGGAAGAAATTCCCAGCGTCCTGTGGAAACCGGAGCAGAATCCCGACGAATGGAAGGATTTCGTAGAGCTGGCGAAATCTGCCGGAACCGCCTTCCTCACCATGCATGCCTGGGTGCTGGAACGCGAAGAGCTTGACCGCTTATCGAAACGGCTCAGCGACGGCGAATACACCAACGAAGAAGACCTGGAAGAAGCGCGCTGGCTGAAAACTTACGTCGGCAAAACTGGCTTCGTGCAATTGGGATGGGCGTACCAGGGATGCATGTTTGTCTACGAAGCGGGCACCGAATGGTACGACCACTACCTGCGCCTGCGGGAACTCGCCGATGATGTCGGCGGCTTCATGATCGACGAAACCGATCAGGACGAAGAGCGCTAAGGCGATTGCAGAAGTCAGAAGTTAGATTGCAGAAGGGATTCGGTTCGATTCGTCCTGCCCAGCTTTGCTTCTGGCCTCTTCTCGTTCTCCCCTTTGCAACACCATCCGGCTCCGATGCGGCCCTACACCGCCTCAATGACGGTGATCTCTTTGGCGATCTCGGAAGTCAGTGCCTCGTTGCCGGGGAAATGTTTTCGCACGCTTCCGGGGAACTCAGCAAGGACGTCTTCGAAGCTGCGAATCGCGCCGTGAGGAGCCGCTGCGAAGCCGAGCGCGTCCGCCAGCATGCAGCTGAGCCGGACAACTTCGGTCGCGTCCTCCTGGTGGGTCAATGGTTCGTGATGGTGGGAAGTGATCTCGATGAATTCCTCCGGAAGCTTCCAGGTTGTTACCAGCAGCCGTCCGGCGCAGCAGTGATCGATTCCGAAGGACTCGCGCTCACACTGGAGTACATCACAGGCCGGGCTGGCTGCCACCCGGTCGATGAGGTCAGCGTAGATCTTGGGGATTGATGGTGGCCAGAGCTATCCTGCCGATGTCATGCAAAATGCCGGCGGTGTAGGCGAAATCACGGTCGATCGAGTTCCACCGCGCGATCCGTTCCGCGATCATGGCGGAGGCGAAACTGTGACGCCGACAAGCTTGCTGGGCCGGAGTGAATGATTTGTCCATGTGCGACCGGTAACCCAGCGTGATGACCAGTCTCCTCAAGCGCCGGAACCCCAGCAGGATCGACGCCTGTAGAACGCTGGTGATTTCCTTGGAAAAAGGCGACCAGCGGAGAATTTGCAATTCTGAGAACCTCCGCCGCAAATACCGGATCGGGACGGATTAGATCGCACAGTTCGCGCAACGACGCGTCAGTCCCCGACAACACATTCAGGGCTCTCAACGCAACCAGAGGGAAGGGGGAAGATTGTCCAGCGCAGGCAGTATGTCTGGCGGCGCGACCTGTCCGGACGGGCTGGCGGCAAGAGTTCCCATAACCAAGAAGACACATCGGAGCCGGCGCGCAAGGACATCTCACGCCGCCCGCTCGACGGACGGCGGAGGCATCCCAGGGGAGGGTAGTAACTGCCCCAAACTGCATACCCTATCGGCACGCTGAATCCGAACCGCGTGTGACGAAAGGGCGCGTCCTGACAAGTCGTGCGCTCGCGTTAGAAGTGGCGAAGGAATTGAGGTAAATCGCGGCCAGCTGGTTTATGAGATAACTTCTAATTATCTGGTTGCTTCAGCAAGCCCCAATCGGTTGGGGTTGAGATCCCTCGCTCCCCGAATCTGCTCGTACTCGGTTGATCTGCGGCTGGTTCCGAGACCAAGGAGCGTCTGAAATGCGGCTGCGGGCGTCTTG
>JBKPCG010000026.1:0-16825 GCA_046727255.1 Acidobacteriota bacterium
CGTATGGACAACTCTGGGCTACGACGAGAAAGCGAAAGAGCAGGCGAAGAAGGCATTTGATTTGGCTGGAAACCTGCCTCGCGAACAAAGCCTGTCGGTGGAAGCACGTTATTTCGCGACGACAAAGGAACGGGAAAAAGCGGTCGAGATTTATCAGACATTGTTCAATTTTTTTCCGGACAACATAGACTACGGCCTGAGACTCGCAGGAGCGCAGGTTGAGGCAGGGCGGCTCAACGATAGCCTGACGACTATCGCGGCATTGCGCAAGCTCCCTCCGCCTGCGAGCGATGATCCGCGGATTGATCTGGCTGAAGTCGGTGCCGCTCAATCGGTTTCAGATCACAAGCGCGAGCTCATAGTAGCTGAACAAGCTGCGCGCAAAGGCGAATTGGCGGGGAACCGCCTGCTCGTCGCTGAGTCGATATTTGAGGAAGCCCACGCACACCGCAACCTGAATGAACTCAATAAATCGTATGCGCTTTTCGCCGGCGCCCGCCGGCTTTTTGCGGCCGCGGGCAACCGCTACGGTGAGGCGCGCGTGTTACGCCAAATCGGAATCATATTCGCCGAACAGAATGATCTGCAGAAGGCCGAGAAAGCATTTCAGGAGTCATTGCAAATCCGTCACGAACTGGGTAACAAGTCCGGTGAGGCCGGGGAGCTAGAGCACATCGCGAACGTCCAGCTGCTTCAAAGGAATCTTACCGGGGCGGCCGACGCGTATCAGCGTTCGTTGGCTCTCGCGCGTGAAGTCGGAGATCTATCGCAAGTCGCCGGCACTCTGCACAATCTGGGCCTCGTGGAACACGATGAAGGTCACCTGACACGTGCCAAGGAGTACTTTCAGGAAGCATTGCCTTTGGCTCGGCGCTACGGAGACAAGCCCCTGATCGCCGGGTGCCTGATCAACCTGGCACACGTCTATGCGGCACAAGGAAAACTTGTGACCGCCATTAAGCTGGCCGAGGAGAGCCTTGCGACTCTTCGCACGACCAGCGCCAAAGGCAGGATTGGCGCGCTGACCTTAGAAGTCGCCGATCTTAAATTTCTTGCGGGCAACCTAAGTGCGGCGCAGAAGCTCTACGAGGAAGCGCTGCAGATTTTTACGGGAGCTGGGCAAGAATTCGATTCGAGCTTCTCGTTGTTCGGGCTTGGGGACATTCTAATCGCCCGTGGTGACCTCACCGGGGCTCGTAAACAACACGAAGCTGCCCTAGCCCTACGGCAGAAAAACCAGGGCGCAGTGAGAGTGCTGTTCGATAGCCGCATCAGAACCGCACAGCTCTCGCTCGAGGAGGGACATCCTTCCGATGGGGAGACAGGCGTCCGTCAGGCGCTGAAGGACTATGCTGCGCAAAATGAGCCGGACGCTCAGATAGAAGCCCACACCGTTTTGGTCCGAGCGTTGCTTGCCCAGGGCAAGTTAGCGGCGGCACAACAAGTTGTTGCGGAAGACCGAAAGCTGGTCGCGAACACCGAGGACCGCGTCAACCTGCTCAACGTAAACATCTCAAGCGCACAAGTCGAATCCGGCGCAGGAAATTCAGCGGAGGCGTCAAGACTACTGCGGGCTAGCATCGAAGAATCCAGAAACAGCGGCTTTACCGCCATCCAACTCGAGGCCCGCCTTGCGCTCGGCAAAACGGAGACGAAAGCGGGCAACCTCACCTCGGGTCGCGGCACGCTGGCTTTGTTAGAGAAGGACGCGAAAACGAAAGGTTTCCTACTTATAGCCCGCAAAGCGGCAGCTGCAGCAAAGCAGCGCAGTTCTCCCTAGCTCTCTTTTGTCACGGATTCGATTCTTACAATGATCTCGCCATGCCTATAACGGGACAACCCGCCAACGACGTTACGCAACTGCTGAAGCGCTACGGCAATGGCGATCAGGAAGCTCTCGCAGAGTTGATTCCCCAAGTCTACGATGAACTCCGGCGGCTTGCCTCCTCTTATTTGCGAGGTGAACGTGTGGACCACACACTACAGACAACTGCCCTGGTCCACGAAGCCTATCTTCGCCTGGTAGACCAAAAGCAAGTGGAATGGAACAATCGCAACCACTTCTTCGGCGTAGCCGCACAGATGATGCGCCGCATTCTTGTGGATCACGCCCGTAAGCATGTTTCTCTAAAACGAGGTGGATCGTTTGCGAGGATCTCGCTGGAACAGGCCGCAGTTTTCTCGCGGGAAAGGCCCCGCGAGCTGATCGCGGTGGACGAGTTGCTCACCCGGCTGGCATCTCTTGACCCGCAGGGAAGTCGTATCGTCGAGTTGCGTTTCTTCGCGGGACTCTCGCTGGAAGAGACAGCCGAAGTCACGGGACTCTCGACCGCCAAGGTTAGGCGCGAGTGGAGCGCGGCTAAAGCATGGTTTACGCGCGAGATGGGCAAGTTGGGAAACGACCAGCCCGTAGACCCAGAAGCATAGAGAAGTTCATGCTTGCTGTCTGAGACGACGTACATCTTGGCTCTGGGTTGTAAACCCAACGATCAAAGCTTGTAGTTAGGGTCGGTCACGAACTCCTGTTCTCGCCAGTCCATGCAACATTCGCAGACGATGCACAACGCAGTGAATCAGGAGTATTTATGCCTCTCTGCTAGTCTTGTGTCCGCCTGATCGAACCTCTTGGGGAGGCTTGATCACATCGCGGCGGATTCGCTGGTTTTTGAACCCCTCTTCTAGCTGTTTCCCTTTTGATTGGAGAGCGAACAAAAGTTGGTTGTGGTCTTTCCAACTGCTCTCCAAATCTTTGCATACTGTCCATTTACTGTCCATGAATTGAAGGAACCGGAGCGACATTCGGGAACAGGCGAGACCTAAAAGAATGTCATGAGAAATTCAGAAATACAGCATAAATACTGGATAATTGAGCTAACTAGAAGTATTGGTAGCGCTACCGGGAATCGAACCCGGGTTTGAAGATTGAGAATCTTCCGTCCTAACCCCTAGACGATAGCGCCATCGGCAATGACAGGGGTGATTATAACAAAGCGCTGAAGGGCCCAGACCGGTGCCGCCAAGCGGCCCGAAGCGCTCGGCTGTAGGTTCAACGAATAGCCGATT
Organism: Acidobacteriota bacterium; assembly: GCA_046727255.1. Taxonomy (GTDB): domain Bacteria; phylum Acidobacteriota; class Terriglobia; order Terriglobales; family Acidobacteriaceae; genus Acidiflorens. The sequence goes on from JBKPCG010000026.1 coordinate 3,064, forward strand.
CGCTTTCGGCAATCACCCGCGCCGAAAAGCAGCCGCTTCCATCCGGCGCGCTTCCGCTTCGTCGTAGCGTTTGCGGACTACCGGCTTCAGCGCGGTGAATAGCACCGTCAGCAGGAATCCGATCAGCACCAGCGGATACCAGATGCCGTATGGTTGCCCTGTTGCCACGGCATAGATCCCAAACACGAGGTTCATAATCCCAATCAGTGTGAACGCGGTGAACGCGCCCATCACCAAGCTCCGTGCTTTGCCTTGCGGAGCGAGCTTACCGGCTACGGCTCCGAGCACGCCGCCGAGCGAGCCGAGCAGTCCACCGCCGACTCCTCCATAAAATGCGCCGAACTTCATCGGATCAAACCACGGTTCCACCATCATTGGAATTCTCCTTCTGCTGGCGGTAAAGATCGCGCACCGATCGCGCTGCAGGCACGGAAATTTCTCCGCGCTCGACCAGTTCCGCCAGTAACTGCATCATCGGATCCGGCTTGGCCCCGTTTGCCAGTTGCTGAACGCGCTCGATCAAGCGGTCCACGCGCAGCCGGATAGTCGGATAACTGACCTGGTAACCCCGCGCCAGATCTTTCAACGACCCCGACGCCAGTACCAGTTGCAGCACCAGATCCAGTTCCTCTTCGTTCAGCGCAAGCAGAGGATGTTGCCATCCCGACTTGCTGTCGCGCTTGCTCTCAGAGGCGATCATGACAGGAGATTAGAGCGGATCCAAATAAAAGTAAAGGTGACTTTAATAATGTGAAAGTCATGAGAGACACCATCTATGCGCATAAAACATAATAGAAACTGTGGCTTACAAAAATATCGTGATTTATCTGACGGTTTGCCGCTTGACACCTTCACAACTGAGGCCCATTATCTTCTATAGGCGAATAAAAAGCGAATAAACAGCTCTCGCCCGAGCTCGTTTCGCCCTTCGTGTTCCCTGAAATTTTGAGGACGTATGGCTGCTTCCCCGGTGTTCTCATCGGCGGCTTTGGGCCGGCCTTTTATTTTTCCTGTGCAGTCGAGCGCGGCGCTTTTGGCCCATCTGGACGCGATGCCGAAGCTGGCGGCGTCGATCACGCTTGCTTCGTGCCTGGATGTGCTTCCCGCGCCCGAAATGGTTTCGAGCGGCATCCGCGAACTGGATGCGCTTACCGGTGGCCTTCCCCGCGGTTGTCTCACGGAAATCTGCGGAGCCGCTTCTTCGGGTCGAACCAGCATCCTGTTGGCTGCGCTAGCGCGTGCTACCCAGCACGGAGAAGTTTGCGCGCTGGTGGATGCCAGCGACGCACTGGATCCATCCTCGGCCGCATCCGCGGGAATAGAGATGGGACGTTTGCTTTGGGTGCGATGCAAAAAGACAGTTCCCAGTTCCCGGTTCCCAGTTCTCAGTTCATTGCCCGAACACAATTTTAGAAATTCGAACCAATCGGAACTCGGCAACAAACGTCGAGGTTCGGAATCGCAACTGGAGCAGGTGCTGAAAATCACCGACCTGCTTCTGCAAAGCAACGGCTTCGGAATGATCGCACTCGATCTCGCAGATATTCCAGTACGCAGCGCGCGACGGATTCCGCTGGCGTCCTGGTTTCGTTTCCGACGCGCCATCGAGCACACGCCGACCGTGCTGCTCGTCCTCGAACAGCAGCCGATCGCGGGGAGTTGCTCGTCGGTGCTCCTCAAGGTTTCGGGTGCCAGGTCTCAGGTGTCAGGAAAGAAGCCGTCAGCTGTCAGCCGTCAGCCCTCAGCAAATGGTTTGCGACATTCGGAATTGCTGGATGAATTCGAAATTACGGTAGAACTGCTACGGTCGCGCCTTGATCGCAAGCAGCCGAAATCGGTTGTGAGCTTTCAGAGCAGAGCCGCCTGGGGTAAGTTAAGACCAGCAACTCATGAGCCGAAAGCTGAAAGCCGACATGAGACCTACGACCTGAGACCTGACACCTGAGACCTGCTTCCATGTTTGCATGCCTCTTCATTCCCGATTTTCCCGTCGAGGCCATCATCCGCTTCGAGCCGGAGTTGCGAGGCCGTCCCGTAGCTGTGCTAGCCGGACGACCTCCACTGGAAAGAGTCGTAGCCCTGAACGAAAAAGCGCGTCAGATGGGCGTTGAGGCGGGCGCGACCAAATCGCATTTAGAAGCGTGGGAGGACCTCGTGTTGCGGGCGCGCTCGGAATTGCAGGAAACTTCGGCGCATGCCGCACTGCTCGACTGTGCGCAGTCGTTTTCTCCCGAAGTGGAAGAGACAGCGTCCGGCACGGTGCTGCTGAATCTGGCGGGGCTTGAACCCCTGTTTGGCCCGCTGTCAAAAATTGCTCGTGAGCTTGCGCGCCACGTCTCCCGAATGGAACTGGAAGCGAATGTCGCCGTCGCCGCCAATCCCGACGCCGCCGTGCTCGCCGCCCACGGCTTCCCGGGAGTGACTCTGATTTCCGAAGGACGCGAAGCGGAACGACTCGGAGATTTGCCGGTGGGTGTGTTGCTGGAAAGTTTTTCTTCGGATGCGGACGATTCTGCGCGCTGGCTGGAGATGTTCGATCGCTGGGGGATTCGTAATCTGCGCGCGTTAACGGCTCTTCCCGAAATCCCCGTAGGCGAGCGCCTGGGACAGCAGGGAATTCGTCTGCGAAAGTTGGCCCGGGGCGCGTCTTCCCGCAACCTGCGGCTGTTTGAGTCAGCGCCGGCATTTGAAGAAGATATAGAACTCGAATATCCGATTGTGTTGCTTGAGCCTTTGGCTTTCCTGTTGAACCGCATGCTGGAACAGGTATGCGCCCGCTTGGCCGCGCGTGCGCTGGCAGCGCAAGAACTATGCCTGAAATTGGAGCTCGTTGAGAAGTTCGAAGATTGCGATCCCGAGCAGACCTCAACCTTCACGCGCACGTTGCGGCTGCCTGTGCCGATGCTGGACGCAAAAGTGTTTCTCAAGCTCTTGCAACTCGATTTGCAATCACATCCGCCGGGCGCGCCGATTCTGAAGATTCATCTCGCCGCTGAACCTGCGCGCCCACGGTCCACGCAGAGCGGATTGTTCCTGCCCGTATTTCCGGAACCAGAGAAGCTGGAACTCACGCTCGCGCGAATCGTCGGAATTGTCGGCGAGGGAAGAGCAGGCGCGGCCGAATTGCTTGATACCCACCGCGAAGGCGCGTTCCAGATGCAGCCTTTCGCTCCCACCCAGCTCGAAACAAAACATTCAACCAAGAATTCTATGCCCGTGCAGGAAAACAACAACACAACCCGAGCAGAAGAGAGCGCGCAAGAAAAGATGAGCGCGGTGATTGCGCTGCGTCTATTTCGTCCTTCGCTGCGCGCGATCGTGAACGTGTGCGAAGGCAAGCCGGTGCACCTGAAATGCCTTCAACACAAAGAAATCGCCGGTGAAATCGTCTGGACTGCAGGCCCCTGGCGGTCTTCCGGCGATTGGTCAGAGCAGGAAGGCTGGTCTCGCGAAGAGTGGGACATTGCCGTGCCCATCGAAAGCGAAGTCATTCTCTATCGATTGGTGGAAGACAAATTGAGCCGCAACTGGTGGCTGGAAGGAACGTACGACTAGAGCCAGGACAGCCGTCAGCCGCGAAGCGGCATAAGAACACAGCCCACGGCGTAAGCCGTGGGTACTAGGAGGCAATGGAGCCCCGAAGGGCGAAAGAAGACACGCTGATGTATATCGAATTACATGCTCGCTCCGCCTTCAGCTTTCTCGAAGGCTCTTCCACCCCCGAAGCGCTTGTCGGAGCATGCGCGACGCTGGACATGCCCGCAATGGCGCTGCTCGATCGGGACGGCGTCTACGGATCGCCACGCTTTCATCTCGCTGCAAAAAAAACAAAAATCAAAGCGCATATCGGGGCGGAGGTGACTTGCAGATCATTCCGTAGTGAATTCCGCCTTCCGTTGCTTGTTACCTCCCGCGTGGGATATCAGAATTTGTGCCGGCTCATCACGCAAATGAAATTACGGGTTGGGCGAAAGGAAGGAGCCGTCGCAGAGGAACAAGACCTTACTGAGTATGCGGGAGGATTGATCTGCCTGACAGGTGGCGACGAGGGGCCGCTTGCATCAGCACTAACGCTAGCCGGGCCACAGTCGGCGCTGCAATCGGTTCAACGCCTGACAGAGATTTTCGGACGGCAAAATGTCTACGTGGAACTTCAGCGCCACTTCCATCGCGACGAGGAATACCGCAACCGGGTTGCAATCGAAATCGCCCGCGCTCTAAACCTGCCGCTGCTGGCCACGAACGGCGTGAACTACGCCACACCACACGAGCGAGAATTGGCGGATGCCTTCACCACGCTCCGTCATCATCGCACCCTGGCGACTGCCGGACGCCTGCTGGCCCGCAATTCCGAGCGCTACTTCAAGTCACCAGCTGAAATGCAGGCACTTTTTGCCGATCTTCCCGAAGCGATTGCGAACACGCAGCAACTCTCCGCGCGCCTGGAATTCACGCTCAATGAATTGGGATACGAATTTCCCCGCTATCCCGTCCCGGAGGGCGAAACGATGGCGTCGTTCCTCCGCGAGCGCACGCGCGAAGGATTTCAGAACCGATATGGCCGGGCCAAACCCGAACTCAAAAACCACGCCCGTCGCCAGATCGACCGCGAGTTGGCGTTGATGGAACATCTTCACCTCGAAGGCTACTTCCTGATCGTCTGGGATCTGGTTCGTTTCTGCCGCGAGCAGAACATTCTGGTGCAGGGCCGCGGATCGGCCGCCAACAGCGCAGTCTGCTATTCACTCGGAATTACGGCCGTCGATCCCATCAGCATGGACTTACTGTTCGAACGTTTTCTTTCCGAAGAGCGTGGTGAGTGGCCAGACATCGATCTCGATCTGCCAAGCGGCGACGAACGCGAGCGCGTGATCCAATACCTCTATCAGCAATACGGCCAGCGCGGCGCGGCCATGACGGCCAACGTAATCACGTACCGCAACCGCATGGCCGCGCGCGAAATGGGCAAAGCCATGGGCTTCGATCCCGACACTCTGAAGCGCGTCTCGGCCGCAGTTGCGACCTGGGAATTTCGCGATGAAAACGACGCCCTCGACCGCCGCCTCTGTGATGCCGGACTCGATCTAAAACATCCCCGAATCCGCAAATATTTTGAGCTATGCCTGGCCGTACAGGATCTTCCGCGCCATCTCGGTCAGCACTCTGGAGGCATGGTCATCTGTCAGGGGCGCCTCGATTCCGTCGTCCCCCTGGAGCCCGCCTCCATGCCCGGCCGCGTTGTTGTGCAATGGGACAAGGAAGATTGCGCCGACATGGGCATCGTCAAAGTCGATCTGCTCGGCCTCGGCATGATGGCCGTATTGAAAGACTCGATCGAACTCATCCGCGATCACTATGAAGAAGAAGTAGATCTCGCACACCTGCCGTCCGATGACCCGGACGTATACTCCACACTGCAAAAGGCCGACACAGTCGGAATGTTTCAGGTAGAAAGCCGCGCGCAAATGTCGTGCTTGCCGCGCCTGAAGCCGAAAAAGTTTTACGACATCGTGGTGCAGGTCGCGATCATCCGCCCAGGCCCGATCGTCGGCAACATGGTGAACCCATTTCTAAAGCGGAGACAGGGCAGGGAAGTAATCACATATCCGCATCCCTCGCTCGAAAATGTTCTCAGCCGGACGCTCGGCGTCCCACTGTTTCAGGAACAGTTGCTGCGCATGGCGATGATCACCGCCAACTTTACCGGAGGCGAAGCCGAGGAGCTCCGCCGAGCCATGGGATTCAAACGCTCGGAATTCCGTATGAAAGCCATCGAAGAAAAACTCCGCGCTGGTATGACTCAGAACGGAATCTGCGGTGAGACGCAGGAGCAGATCATCCAATCGATCACTTCATTTGCTCTGTACGGATTTCCCGAATCGCACGCCGCCAGCTTCGCCCTGATCGCTTATGCCAGCGCCTATCTCAAGTGCCACTACCTCGCGGCCTTCACGGCAGCGCTGCTAAACAATCAGCCGATGGGCTTTTATCATCCCGCAACGCTCGTGAAAGACGCACAGCGCCACGGACTGAAGATGTTGCCGATGGATGTGACGCGGTCAGATTGGAAGTGCACCCTGGAGCCCTCAGCCCTCAGCGCTCAGCCATCAGTGCGCCTGGGATTGAAATATGCGCGGGGGTTGCGCGAGCCGGCAGGACAAGCGCTGGTGCGGGAGCGCAGCCTGGCGCCATTCGCTTCGATTCATGACTTGGCGCGCCGGGTACCGGAGTTACGCAAGGATGAGTTAACCACGCTGGCGGAAATTGGGGCGCTGAACGCAATCAGCGATAATCACTGCCATCGCCGCGACACACTTTGGCAGGTCGAACGTGCAGTTCGCTGGTCAGGGCCATTGCTCGATGAACTACCGGAACCAGACGCTCGGTCACCACTTCAAACCATGAATCACGAAGAGCGTTTAGTCGCAGATTTTAACGGAACCGGCTTAACGATCGGCCCTCATCCCATGCAATACCGTCGTGCCGAAATGCAAAAGCTCGGCATCTATCGCGCTTCCGACCTCCCGCAAATCCCGAACGGCCGCCGCTTGCGAGTTGGGGGTTGTGTCATCGCCCGCCAGCGCCCCGGAACCGCCAAGGGAATGATGTTCATGAGCCTGGAAGACGAAACCGGAATTGCCAACGCAATCATTGCTCCCGATCTGCTACAGAAAAACCGCGTTCTGTTGATCTCCGAGCGCTTCCTGATGGTCGAGGGAATTCTGCAGAACCAGGACAATGTGATCCACATCCGTGCAGAAAGAGTGGCGCCACTTCGCGTGACGCAAGCGGAAACCGTCTCCCACGATTTCCACTAGAGCGCCGCGATTCGTGGACTGCCCAAAGCTGGTCATGATTGTTGGAACGATTGTTCGGAATGAGTGTTGGGAATGAGAATGGTTGTGGGAGGGCACGGCTGTAGCCGTGCCGTAAAAGACGCATAAGAAGCGGGCTTTAGCCCCTGAGTCCTATGCCGACGACAGCTTCCTGGAATTGTGCCGCAGCGAGCGTCCTTCCACCATGCCGTAGAGCTCTTCCGCCAGGTTCTTGGCGTGATCGCCAATTCGTTCCATCGCCTGCGCGGTAAGCAGGATATCGAAATTTTGCGGACTATCACCCGCACTCTCCGCCAGATGACGCTGAAACAAAGCATGGCACAGTCGATCGACCTCCGGATCGGTCTGCAGCACTGAGCGCGCGTAACTGATATCGCGCTTTTCAAATCCTTGATGAACCTTCTCCAGCATGCCGTAAAGCAGAGAAGCCATTTCGGTTAACTGCTGTGAGTCTCGTGCCGGCAACTTTTCGCGCCTCGACTGCAACTGCATTGCCGCGCTGTAGGCGAGATCTCCGATGCGTTCCAGGTCGGTAATGAATTTCAAACATGCCAGCAGTTGCCGGGCCTTGGCCTCGCCCACGCGGCTAATCGCACCCGGAAGACCCTCATCAATCCGGCGTTCGATCTGGTCCAGTTCCTTCTCGCAGTCTTTAATAGCCAGAAATGCCATGCGGGAATTGTTGGCCAGAAAATCCCGCACATTAAACACTGAATCGCGAGCAACTCCACAAGCCCGCAGCACCAGATCCGTGAGCTCATTGCTGGCAATCTCCGCGGACTTGGTGCGCCCCGCGCGCTCCGAAGACGAAGACCGCGACGGAGTGGAAGTTCGCTTCACCTTCGCGACAGATGAGGGCCGTGCTCGCGCCATGACACCTCGAATGAATTCACGAAACCAAACAGACGAGAGTGAGTATATAGAAAGAGTGTAAAAAGACTGTGAATAGTCCTGTCACGGAAGACTAGGCGTACGCCCCTTCTCCGCCGCGGTCGCGCGCTCTTCCGCCTGCCTGGCGTCCTGCTCGCGGCCCAGCCCCCGGTATGCGCGCGCGAGCAGCCGCAGCGCTGCTGCATTCTTCGGATCGCTCTTCGCCAGTGCTTCGAGATCCGGCAAAGCGCCCGCAAAGTCCGACTGCTGGATTTTCGCTTCAGCCAGCCCCACGCGAGCCTCCACATTGTTCGAATCTACCAGTGACGCAGCCTCGAATTGATCCTGCGCATTGTTGGCATCCTTCAATTGAAGATAAACGCGACCCAAAAGCAGCCGCGCGGGTATCTGGCTGGGAACCAGCTTCAGGCTGGCTTCTAAGGCATCGCGAGCTCCCGAAGAATCACCCGATTTCTCCAGCGCCTGGCCGAGTTCGAAAGCCGCCGTCGAATCTTCGGGACGCACTTCACGCGCCCGCTTCAGGTGCGCCGCCGCCTTGGCGTAATCTCCAGCAGCGAGCTCAAGTTCACCGAGCTGGCGCAATGCGGTCGGCGAGGCCGGGTCGAGTTCCAGCGCCTTCTCGAGAAATCCGCGAGCGTCAGCGGAACGATTGTCGTCGGCTGCGAGCATGCTCCGATGCAACAGGTTCTGCACTTCAATCTTGTCTTTCGGGTCGGGAAGAGCCGCATCAGGCTTTCCCGAATCCTCGCCTACGGACGCTTTCAATTTCCACTTCGCCAGTTCGGCCTGCATGCTCTTAGATAGAGTGCTGTCCGCTGAATAAAGGTTCTTCAGTTCCCCCGGATCCGCCTTAAGGTTGTAGAGTTCCAGCCGGGGTGCTTCGATCAACTTCCCGTTTTCCGACCGTAGCGCACGCAATGGCGCCCATCCGAAGCGGAGCGGATAGTCAGTCTCCGCAAAAAGATCATGATCCGGCGTCTTCGCGCGCTTGATGAGCGGCACCATCGACTCGCCATTCAATTCAGGGGGCGCCGGGATGTTAGTGAGAGAAAGAACGGTCGGGAGGATATCGGTGGTTCGTACCTGCGCGTCAATCACAACGCCGCGTTGACCAACCCCTGCCATCTTCAGGATCATCGGCACGTGCAGCGTTGAGTCGTATAGGAAGAGGCCGTGAGTCTCTTCTCCATGCTCGCCCAGTCCCTCGCCATGATCGCCCACCACGACAATGATTGCGTTCGGATAGACGCCAGTCTTCTTCAGGAAGGCGATCAGGTTGCCGAGTGCCGAGTCGGCGTAAGCGATCTCGCCATCGTAGGGATCCTTGTACTTCTGCGAATAGGGTGGTGGCGCTTCGTAGGGATCATGCGGATCGAACAGGTGTACCCAAACAAAACGCGGTCCGGTGCGATGCTTCGCCAGCCAACCTTCGGCGTGCTGAACGACTTCCATACCGCGCCGCTCGACGCGCCCGAAGCGCTCTTTGCTTTCTGTTTTAGCGGGGAAGTTATCGTAGAAATCGAAGCCTCGATCGAGTCCAGGGGCGAGGGTGCTGCTGTCAAGAATCACAGCGCCGATGAAGGCTGCGGTCTGATAACCCTTCTTTTTGAGCAGTCCCGCCCAGGTCGCGTGCTGTGGCGAAAGCGGGACTCCAAAGTCCGTCACACCGTGTACGCTGGGCAGGAGTCCGGTCAGGATCGAAGTATGCGAAGTGTTCGTGATGGGACTATGCGTAAACGCGTGCGCAAAGCGGACGCCATCCGCAGCCAGCGCGTCCAGCGCGGGAGTTTCGATCTGCTTGTATCCGTAGCAACCGACGTGATCCGCTCGCAGCGTGTCGATGGTGATCAAAAAAACATCCGGCGGCGAGCTCCTGGCCGGTACCGATTCGTGCGCGAAAGCCGTTGCGACGAGCAACAGGGAAAAGATTAGGATCTGAATGGCCTGCATCGTCAATGAGCCTAGCACAGCACGCGAACTTCGGTGCCGTCTCCCTGCCGGAACCTTGTATTAAGAGGTGGTGGCACGTTTTCGTCCCCACGCTGCCTCTGCACACGCTCCAGTTGGTCTGCGGCGCGATAAAGTTGCCTTTGCATGGCAGGTGCCACATCCTGGTGGCCTGAAATCTGATCTATCCTTGCAGAATGGAAGAATTCACCTGCAGAATACGTGATTGCCAATGCCATCGAAACGGAGTACATTCCGATTACTTCGACAATTCCCGCTGCAACCGGAGAGGTTTTATGTTGGGTAATTTGCCGTTCCGGATGGTGCTAACGCCGGTCCTAACTTTGAATCTTGTGATCGGCTCGGCGCTTCTGATTGCGCAGGAAGCTCCGGCTGACGTTCCAATGCTCACCATTCGAGCCAACACGCGCCTGGTGGTCGTCGACGTGGTAGTAACCGACAAGAAGGGTCAGCCAGTCGCCGGTTTGAAAGCCGAGGATTTCACGGTTGAGGAGAACGGAAAGAAGCAGAAGGTTTCCGTCTTTGTGCCGCCCGGTACGGCCAATCGCACTGCTGGCACTCCACCGCCGCCCGGCGTCCTTTCGAACCTCCCCGAGAATTTGAGCCCGGCGGGCGTCCCCACCGTACTGCTATTGGACGCAGCGAACTCACCATTTAAAGACCAAGCGTACGCGCGTTTGCAGATGCTGAAATATGTGTTGGAACAGGCACAGATTGGTCGCCCCATAGCGGTCCTCACTTTGACGGACCAGTTGCATGTGCTCCAACAATTCACCAGCGATCCGCAGGTGCTCGTCAACGCTATCAAGAGTCTGAGACCTCAGGAGCCGATACTACAACCAGGAGCCCCGGCGCCGGAGTCGCATGGCATAGCAGCGGGTCCGGGAGGCTCGGTGAATTCGTCGGTTGCGTCGGCCATCGCGGCGGCCCAAGCCTTCGCAGACATCCAAATTGGCTACAATCTGGAGCGTCGCACCCTGATTACACTTGACGCGATGAAGGCGCTCTCGCGGCTGCTGGGGGGCTTGTCCGGACGCAAGAACGTAGTGTGGCTGACCGCGTCGTTGCCATTCGATCTGATCCCGGAAGACCGCAACATAAGCGACGCAGAACTGCTGGCCGACCTTCCTGGTCAGGGACGCCAAAGGTCGGTGTCGGTCAATGCTGCTGGTTCCCAGGCTGCTGAGCAACGTACGCTTCATGCTCAAGAAATCCGTGAATCGGAGGCGCAGTTGGCGACCGCCAATATTGCGATTTATCCGGTCGATCTCCACGGTTTGGTTAGCGGAATGGAAAGCTCGGCTGCGACCGGTGGATCCGTATTCAGCGATTCCGCAATCAACGACCGTGTCATCTCCGGACTAACCAGCATTCAAGCCAGCCAGGGGACGATGAGGGAAGTGGCGGCGCAGACCGGCGGCAAAGCCTATGTCAATCAAAACGAAATCAAGGAAGGCATTGCCCTGGCAGCATCGGACGAAAAGGCATCCTACTCCCTCGGCTACTATCCGGAGAATAAGAAGTGGGATGGGAAACTTCGTAATATCAAGGTCAAGGTTGCCCAGGGCGACACACAGCTCCGTTATCGGAAAGGATATTTTGCCATCGAGCCGGGGCCGAGTAAGGATCGAAATTTTGAACAGGACGTGGCCGAAGCACTGCAGGTGGATGCACCTGCCACTCAGATCTCGTTCCGAGCACAGGCTAAACCTTCCGATCCAGGAAAAGTCAAAGTAGTATTCTTAGTCGATGCCCACACACTGACTGCTGAAGATTCCGCCGGCAGCAAGAAGATGAACGTGGCGTTTTATGCCAGCATTTTCGGCTCCAATGGTAAGAGTCTGACGACTCGTAGCGTCAAGGTAGATCGCACTTTCGATGCCGCGACATATCAGCAAATCATGGACCACGGCATGATGGTTCCGATTGACATGGATATCCCAGCCGGTGGAAAGGAGCTTCGCCTGGCTGTTCTCGACAACAAGACTGGCCTCATCGGCACAGTTACTGGACCACTGGGACAATAGTCCGATTCAGCCAAAATGCCTAGCGTTGCAAGGCGGCTTGTCAAGATAGGGCTCTTTTCCGTCGCTATAACATCCGCAGGAGCGACCGACTCATTAATGAGTTGTGTCCGGAATGGAGTTCCGCTGGCCTGCTGTTCAGCCCTTTTTCTGAATCCCTCAGTTGCGAGTGCACAGCAAATTAATTCCGATATCCCGGCATTCAATATTCAGTCGAATGCGCGGCTGGTAATCACCCAGGCCGCCCTCGTTCTGTATTTGGCGCTGATCGAGCGCGACGTTCAGACCGTGGCCAATTCGATAGAACCCTACCACAGTGTTCTTGCGTGAGTTGAGCGATCTTGCGTGTGATTTCCGTGAGATAATCAAGACTCCCCGATGTTCTGCGATCTCCGGCGAATTGTCCTTGCCTTGACGGCTCTTCCCGCGCTTCAGGTTGCGGCGGAAGAGCCAAAAAAACCTACCTTCAACGTTGTTCTCATCACCATCGATACCCTGCGCGCCGACCATGTCGGTTGTTACGGCTACAAGCAGATTAAAACTCCAAACATCGATTCTGTGGCAGCTGATGGAGTTCGCTTCGAGCGTGCTTTCACACCAGTGCCGGTTACGCTTCCCTCGCATACCGCGATCCTCACCGGCACCTATCCCATGCTGAGCGGCATGCACGATTTCAGCGGCAACAAGCTCAGCCCGCAGCAAGTGACGCTGGCCACAGTCCTCAAACAAGCTGGGTACGTGACCGGGGCAGTGGTCGCCTCGGCAGTGCTCGATTCCAGATTCGGCCTCAATCAGGGATTCGATTTCTATTACGACCACTTCGACTTCAGTCGTTTGGAGGAATCGAACCTCGACGAGATGGAGCGTCCCGGCAACGTGGTGGCGGATCAGGTTCTCGAGTGGCTGGGCAAGAACTCGCAGAAGAAATTCTTCCTGTGGATGCACCTATACGACCCGCACTACCCCTATCGCCCGCCTGAGCCCTACAGCCACGAGTATGCAGCGCAACCCTACGACGGTGAGATCGCCTTCGCCGACGAACAGGTCGGGCGTCTTCTCCGTTTTCTGAAAGACAACGGTCTCTATCAGAACACGGTGATCGTCCTGAGCGGAGATCATGGCGAAAGCCTGGGAGAACACGGCGAGAAGACCCACGGCTTTTTCATCTACAACGTCACCATGCACGTGCCGCTGATTATCCATCTGCCCGGCAAGTCTGCGGCACACACCGTGGCCGACCCGGTCTCGCTGGTTGATCTTATGCCAACGGTTCTGGCGGCAACCGGACTCGACATCCCGTCGCAAGTGCAGGGCCGAAGCTTGGTTCCAGCGTTGCGTGGAGAAAAAATAGACCAAGACCGCACTCTTTACGGAGAGACATTTCTCCCTCGCCTCCATTTCAACTGGAGTGAACTGCGCGGTGCCGAAAACACGAAATATCACTTCATCGATGCTCCGCGGCCTGAAGTCTACGACCTGGCGAAAGATCCCGGCGAGCTGCGCAATCTCTTTCCGGAGAAGAAGGCAGTGGCCGAGGAAATGCGCGCCAAACTAGCGGGTCTGATCCGCGAGTACAGCGCCGGAAAAGAACTGGCAGAAAAAACCGGACTCGATCCCGCGCTCATGGAAAGATTGAAGTCGCTCGGCTACGCGGGATTTTCCGGGGGCGGTGACGTCACCATCACCAACCGCGATCTCCCTGACCCCAAGGATCGCATCGTGACCTACGAACTCATCTCCGACGCCATCGCCGACAGCCAGCACGGCCGCTATCAGGAATCGATCGAAAAATTGAAAGCCGCAATCAAGACCGAGCCTCAGTCTGTCCCCGCTCACTACCTGCAAGGCTTGAACTACTACCGCAGCAAAATGTTTTCCGAATCGGTGAACGAACTGCAAAAGGCCGTCCAGTTGAGTCCCGACTATTCGCTCGCGGTGTTCAATCTGGGGATGGCGCAAGCGCACGCAGGACAAATCGACGCTGCGATCGCCACGTTGCAACGAGCGCTGCAACTCGATTCCACCAACTTCGAGGCCGCTTAC
>JBKPCG010000027.1:0-19865 GCA_046727255.1 Acidobacteriota bacterium
AAGATATTGCCGCTCAGATCCATAAGCTTGTCGACCCGGTACAGCGTCCTTCTACTGCGCCGCGCAAGGTCCATCCCCAGGCTTACGAGGCTTGCCTTAAGGGCATTTTCTTCCGCGACAAAATGACTCCGGCGGATCTCACGAAGAGCACGGCCCATTTCATCCAGGCGATTGAACTCGACCCCGCCTATGCCCACGCCTACGCCAACCTCTCTCAGGCTTACTTCTATATAGGCCTGTTCGGTGTGAGGCCCGCCAGTGAGATGTTCCCCAAGGCGAAGGCGAGTGCAGTGAAGGCTCTGGAATTGGATGAAACCGCTTCGAACGCCCACAATGCCTTGGCTGTCGTCCACATCCTGTACGACTGGGATTGGGCGGGCGCGGAAGCGGCGTGCATGCGGGCCGTGCAGTTGACCCCCGGGGATTCGGTGACGCACTTTCATTTGGCCGACTACATGTCGATTCAGGCGCGACACGACGAGGCGATCGCGGAATTCAAACTGGCGCTCGAACTCGATCCAATCTCGTTCGTGCAGGTAGCATTTTTCGGAATGATCCTCCACCGGGCGCGCCGATATGATGAATCGATCGCGCAATGCAAAAAGGCGCTGGAAATTAACCCCCATTACCCAAATGCGTTTTGGTTTCTGGCGCTCTCGCTCGAGCAGACCGGCCAGCTGGCAGAATCAATCGCACAACTCGAAAAGGCAGTCAGCCTTTCAGGCGGATCTCATTTCCGAGCATTACTAGGCCGTGCGCATGCCCTGGCAGGGGAGCGTAACAAAGCACAAAATATCCTGGATGAACTGGAGACGCTGTCCGGGCAGCAGTACGTTTCTCCCTTTGACATTGCTGTCGTCTATGCGGGACTCGGCGACCTGGCTTCCACGTTCAAGCGACTGGAGGAGGCATATCAGCAACGCGTCTTCCGAATCATCGAGCTAACGCTGCCAATGTTCGACAACCTGCGTTCTGATTCGCGTTGGCAGGACTTGGTGCGGCGTATCGGGCTTCCGAACTAGCCAGCCTCTAGTTTGCAAACGCCTCCTTATTCACCACGTAGGGCATCTTTGTGATGTCCCCGCCGTAGTTCCCTTCCAGCACGTCAATCAGTCCCTGCACGCACCGTCCCGCCATGCCTTTGTCGGGATCGGAGGACAGGCGCGTGATGCGGGCGGCGCTGGCGAAATGGGGCAGCAGACGACAGCGGTCTGCGATGGCGGGATCGCGGAACGGCGAATCGGCGGGCAGCGGTTCCTTTTCGTAAACGTCGAGGGCAGCGCCAGCAATCCAGTTCTCGCGGAGGGCGCGGGCCAGGGCTTTCTCGTCCACGACCGGTCCGCGCGAGGTATTGATGAGCATGGCCGTCGCCTTCATCATCCGCAACGTAGTTTCGTTGATCAAGTGATAGGTCGGAGTCGTGCTCTCGCCTTCGCGCAAGAGCGGGACATGCAGACTTATGTAGTCAGCATTGCTTAATGCGTCTTGCAGCGTGGTATAGCGAATCCACGCCTTCTCACGACACATGTCCCGCTCATGGCGCAGATCGTTGATCTCCTGGATCGCCTTCACGTAGTCATGATTCTCATAAGCCGGATCGAAGCACAGCATGTTCATGTCGAACCCGGAGCACTTCTTGATCATCGCCAAGCCGATCCGGCCGGTGCCGATGATGGCAATGGTTTTCCCGGTGACTTCATCGCCTAGAAATGGCAGATAAGGATGCCAGTAGCCCCAGCGGTTATCGCGCAGCAGGTGTTCGGCGGGCCACATTTTTCGGGCCAAGACGCCCATCAGGAAGAAGGCGAACTCGGCAGTCGCTTCCGTCAGGACGTCGGCGGTATGAGTGAACGGGATCTTAAAGCTGTTGGCATCGGCGCGGTTGATGTTGTCGAAGCCGACGGCGATCTGTGCCACTACTTTGAGCGTATCTTTCCCGGCCGCAAAAACTTCGGCGTCGATGGGATCGCGCAAGGTGGTGATCAGTCCACCAATTCCGGACTTCACCTTCTCGACGATCAGGCTCTTGGGCGGCGCTTCGGGCTTGGGATAGACCTCCACGTCGTATCCCTTATTGCGCAGAATGTTGATGGAATCGCCGATATCGCAGGTGGCAAAGACGCGAACAGGTTGGCTCATGCGGATCTTTCGTTCTCAGGCCCGCAATAGTGTATCGCAGCCGATTAGCCGGCGAATGAGGATCCAAGAGCGACTATTGTTCTTGTCGTTCCGGCCGGTCGGGCGGTTGCGCAGCTGCCAAGGCATGGTGACGGACGTCGGCGCCCAGCACCCAGAAGATGACGTCCTCGGCGATGTTGGTAGCGTGATCGGCTACCCGCTCCAGGTTGCGCGCAACTAGAAGCGCATCCAGTGCCTGCTGAGTAACTTGCGGCCGTTCATTCATGGTTCGCACGAGCATGATGAAAGCCTCATCGCGCATTCGGTCGACGACGTGATCCATCTCCAGTACGGCCTGCGCGAGCTCTGCTTTGCCATCCACAAACGACTCGAGAGCGCGGCGCACCATGGCCCCGACGGCGGTAGCCATGCGCGGGATGTCCACCGGCAAATCAGCCGCCGGGAGCTCAATCATGTCCATGACGCGCTCGGCGATGTTGACAGCCTGGTCGCCGACACGCTCGAGATCGGAGTTGATCTTGGTGACGGCCAAAATGAAGCGGAGATCGACGGCGGCCGGCTGCTGCGTGGCGAGAATATCGAAGGCGCGCTCGTCAATTTCGCGTTCGGCGACGTTGATGAGACTCTCGTTCTCGAGCACCAACCGGCAGCGCGTTAGGTCGCGTTCGGAGTATGCCTGGCAGGCGCGATCGACCGCCAGCTCCGCGAGTCCTCCCATGCGGAGCAGCTTCTCCCGCAATTCCTCCATCTCCTGCTGAAAGCGTGTACGCATTATCCGAACCTGCCTGTGACATAGTCTTCCGTCCGTTTGTCGGACGGTTTTCTAAACACCTTCTCCGTCTTGTCGAACTCGATCATTTTGCCCAGCAGGAAAAAGCCCGTAAACTCGGCCACCCGCGCGGCTTGTTGCATATTATGCGTGACAATGACGATAGTGTACTGCTCTTTCAATTGGAAAATCAGGTCTTCGATCTTAGCAGTCGAAATTGGGTCGAGGGCCGAGCAAGGCTCGTCCATCAGCAGCACTTCGGGCTGCACGGCCAAGGCGCGGGCGATGCATAGGCGCTGCTGTTGTCCACCCGAGAGACTGGCTCCGGACTTTTTATGTAGATGGTCTTTGACCTCGTCCCACAAAGCGGCGCTGTTGAGCGAGCGTTCGACGACCTCGTCCAGCTGTTTGCGATTGCGGAAGCCGTTGAGCTTGAGCCCGGAAGCAACGTTGTCGTAGATCGACATCGTCGGAAAGGGATTCGCTTTCTGGAAGACCATTCCCACGCGGCGGCGCAGTTGAGTCGCCGATGTTCCGTTATAAACGCTGAGATCCCCGATACGAACCGTGCCTTCGACGCGGGCGTCGGGAATGGTTTCGTGCATCCGGTTCAGACAGCGAATAAACGTGGACTTCCCGCAGCCGGACGGTCCAATCAGCGCCGTGGCATGGTTCGCCTGAAAAACCAGATTGATGTCGAACAAGGCCTGAGTCTTGCCGTAGAAGGCATTCACGTGTTCGACAGTGATTCCGACGCCCATAACTGGCTACGCTCCTGCTAAAGTTCCGTGCCGCACCGCAAAGCGGACCGCCGCGACCGCGCCTACGATCAGAATGATCAAAACTAACGCCCCCGCCCACGCCTGTCTATGCCATTCATCGAAGGGTGAAATTGCATAGGTGAAAATCTGTAATGACAAGGCGGCTGTGGGTTGATCCGATTTCCAGTTCCAGTACTGATTTCCGAAGGCCGTAAACAAGAGTGGGGCGGTCTCTCCCGCCACGCGGGCAAACGCCAGCATGACGCCGGTGATGACACCCGAAGTCGCCGTTCGTAAAGTGATCGAAAGAGTGGTGCGCCAGCGCGGAATCCCGAGTCCGTACGCTGCCTCTCGGATCGCTTGCGGCACCAGGAGCAGCATCTGCTCGGTGGTGCGGGCGATAGTTGGAACCATCATGATCGCCAGTGCAACGCCGCCTGCGAGCGCCGAGAAGTGTCCCTGGCGCAGCACCACCAGGCCGTAGGCCACGATGCCGATCACGATGGAAGGCACGCCGTTCAGCACGTCCGAGACGAAGCGAACGATATCTCCGTAGCGATTGCGGCCGAACTCGGAAAGATAAATGCCGGCGCCGATGCCCAGCGGTACGCCCATCAGGCTGGCGATGGCGAGGATTACCATCGATCCCACAATCGCGTTGGCCATGCCGCCGCCCGGCTCACCCACGGGCTTGGGAGTTTGTGTCAGGAACGCCCAGTTGATCGAGCCCGCGCCCTTGTAGATCAGATAGGCGAAGATCGCGCCCAGCGGCAAAAGCACCAGCACGACGGTGAGCACTGCTATGCTCGTCATCAGGTGGTCCGTGATCCGCCGCCGCCAACTGATGGGCGGGAGGTTCACTGCTATCGAAGTGGAGCTAGTATCAGGCAATGTTTCTGGCCGGTAGCCCTCGAGTGACGCTCCAGACCATCAGTCGCGCCAACGCGTTGACGACGATTGTGACCAGGAACAGCGCGAGGCCAATCTCGATGAGAGCCGAAAGGTACATGTCACTGGTTGCTTCGCTGAATTCGTTGGCCAGAACGCTGGCCATGGTGTATCCCGGAGCAAACAGTGACTTGGCAATTTCGGGACGATTCCCGATAACCATTGTGACAGCCATCGTTTCCCCAAGTGCCCGGCCGAGACCGAGAATCACTGCGCCCACAATACCGGCACGTGCGTTGCGCAGCACGCCCATCCGAATCATTTCCCAGCGCGTTGCGCCCAGCGCCAGGACGCCTTCCCTCTGATGCTGCGGCACGACCGTCAGCACCTCGCGGGTAATGGAGGAAATGATGGGAATGATCATGATGGCCAGGATGACTCCCGCGGCCAGCATGCCAATTCCGTACGGCGGCCCGGTGAACAGGCCGGTCCATCCCAAGGTATTGGCCAAAAAGGGCTGCACATAAGCGCGAAGCAGAGGAACTAGAACGAAAATTGCCCAGAGTCCATAAATGACGCTGGGGATCGCGGCCAACAGTTCGGTGGTAAAGGAAAGAACTCCGCGCAACGTGGCCGGGCACATCTCAGTAATGAAGACCGCGACGCCCACGGCCAGGGGAACGGCGATGATCAAAGAAACCAGGGACGAGACCACCGTGCCGTAGATAAAAGGCAGAGCCCCGAAGTGTTCCTCCACCGGGTTCCAGTCGGATTGCACAAAGAACTTCCAGCCAAAGGCGTGCCAGGAAAGTTGCGATCGGGCGATGAGTTCGTAAACAATCAAGGCGAGCAGGCTAACTACTGCAAACCCGCAAAGGCGCATGGTCCAGCCGAACAGCGCGTCGGGAATCTCACTGACAGTTCCCTGCAACAGCGGCGACTGCTTGGCTTCGACTTTCAGGGAAGCTCTCGTAGCCCCCTCCGGTTCAGGAGCGTCGAAATGTGGCCGGGGCAGGGCTTGATGGGACATTCCGTTTAAAGCTAACAAAAGGTTGTTAAAGGACGGTTAAAAAGGACCAACCATACGGAAGCCGAGTCCGAATGTCCAGCGCCCTGGGGCGAACGCGCGATGTCCCTGGAATTTGGATTGGCGCGGCACAGGCCGGTTGTAAGATGAGTGGTCCTCGAACCTCTATGCCTACGCTTGCCGCCGTAGATATCGGCTCGAACTCAGTTCGCCTAAAGATTGCGCGGTTACAGGGCGGCCGCTTGAAGGAAGTCCACGAAGACCGCGAGGTCACGCGCTTGGGCGAAGGCGTGTTCAGCGGTGGTCTGCTCTCTCCCGAAGCGATGTCGAAGACTGTAGACGTGCTACGCCGCTTCCATCGTGCCACTCAGGAATGGGGCACCGACACAGTGCGAGTGGTCGCCACCGCTGCCTTGCGCGACGCTCGCAACTCGCGCGCTTTTCTCGAGTGGGTGCGCTCAACTACCGGATGGACCGTCGAAATCATCTCCGGGCTGGAGGAGGCCCGTCTGATTCACCTAGGCATTATTTCCAACGCCAGGGTGAATGCCAATCCTGTATTGCTGGTGGACCTGGGCGGTGGCAGTTGTGAGCTCACCCTATCGCGCAAGGGGCAAATTCTCGAAACCGTCAGTTTACCGCTCGGTGCGGTGCGCCTCACCAATGAGTTCCTGGGCCACGATCCGCCGCGCAAGGGCGAACTGGAGCGGATGCGTGGATTTGTGGGACGAGAGACGGGACGCATACAGGATCGCATCCGGTCAGCGCGGGTTCGGGCGGTCATTGCAACGTCGGGCACTGCGGCCGCTTTGGCGGCAGTCTCCAGTCACTTGTCGCGCAAGCGAAAGGAAAAATCCGGCCCCAAGGTCACGCGTGAAATGATGCATCGCGTCGTTAAGCAAATCACCCGTATGCCGCTGGACCAACGCCGCAAGGTTCCTGGGATTGGTCCGCGTCGCGCGGAGATTATCTGTGCCGGCGCGGTGGTCTATGGGGAGCTGTTGGACCGTTGCCATCTCACGGGCTTCCGGTACTCACCGCTAGGATTGCGCGATGGCATCCTGGCGCAAATGGCGGCGGAGTACGACCACAGCACGCGCTCCGGCCGAGCAATCGAATCGGAACGGTCGGAGTCGGTCAAGCGCGCGGTGGAACATTACCGCGTGGAAGTGCCTCATGCGGTGCGGGTGCGCGAAGCCGCTCTCCTGCTTTTCTCGGCGTTGAAGTCGGTCCACCAATTACCTGCCGAGTATCGGGAGTGGCTTTCGGCAGCGGCCATGCTGTACGAGGTCGGCGACTACGTGAATCGCAATGGACGTCACCGACACGCCTACTACATCATCTCCAACTCCGAGATTCTGGGATATACGCCCCAGCAGAGGCGCATCATTGCGGCAATCGCGCGCTATCTTGGCAAGTCGCGGCCCACTCCGGGCGACGCCCCGATGGATCCCTTGACCACCGCAGAGAAAGAGCATGTTCTCAAGGCATCGGTACTGCTGCGATTGGCGCGTGCCGTAAACCTGGGAAGAAGTGATTCGGTGGCGCGCCTTTCCGTTTCCGCACGTAGTGGAAGCGTTGCCATGAAGTTGATCCCTCGCCGCAAGGCGAGTGTGGACCTGGAGTTGTGGGCGATCGAAAAGGAACGTGATTATTTTCGGGAAGTCTTCGGTCGCGCGCTCTCGGCAGCCGCGGCATGAAGCGTACGCAGGATCCGCGGTGTGAGGCACCAGCTCAGCGAGCCGATACGGCGCCGCGTTTCCACCTTCGCAACTGCACCCTTTTTCAGGTCGATGGCGGCTTCGCATCCGCTTTCACTGATTACCCGTCCTAGAAATTCTTGCAGGTTAGGATTGTGCCCAACCAGCAAAATGGAATCCAGGCGAGCATACTTGCCGAGCATTTTCTGGAAATCGGAGAAGGTCGACTCCGGACGTAACGCATTCTCCAACAGCAGCTTTCCTTCATGCCCCATCTCATTTCCAACCAGGGACGCGGTTTGAGTGGAACGTTTGAGCGGGCTGGAGAGGATTACCTCCACCTGCACCCCCAGAGCAGCGAGCCCACGACCGATATAGCCGCATTGCTCGATGCCCTCTTTGTCGAGTCCGCGTTTTTCGTCCTTCTTTGCACTGGTGAGGCGTTGCCCGGCGCTGGCGTGACGCAAAAAGTAGATGAACATTCCGCGGTATTTATCCCTTTCCTATTAGAACCCCTGAAGCGCGCTTGTGTACAGGTGGGGGAATGGCTTCCGGAGTCTGCTTCCCTTCCGCCAGCGCGATCAAAAAATCCTGGGCACTGAAAGCGGTGCGTCCAGTTGGGGGTTTTCGGCTGCGGCCGCGAGGCGATTGCCAGGACCGCGGATAGCGGCCGTCTTTTTGCAGGAATCTGGCTTTCACATTGTCGGCCATGTAGGCAGCCAGGATTTCATGCAACACCCGGTCCCGCAGGGGCGGGCTCTTCAACGGAAATAAGACTTCGACGCGCTCATGCAGGTTGCGCGGCATCCAGTCGGCGCTGCCCAAATAGACTTCAGGCTCTCCGCCATTTTCGAAATGATAGATCCGGCTGTGCTCCAGGAAACGTCCGACGATGCTCCGCACGCGAATTCGATTGCTGAGGCCGCGAATTCCAGGCCGCAGCGAACAAATGCCGCGCACCAGAAGGTCGATTTCCACGCCCGCCTGCGACGCACGGTACAGAGCCTGCACAATGTTCTTGTCCAACAGCGAATTCATCTTGGCGACGATTCGCGCCGGACGCCCTGCGCGAGCATGCTCAGCTTCACGTTCAATCAGCCCAATGCACTTCTCCGCCAAATCCAACGGCGCCACCAGCAACGGCCCATAGTGGGGATGCTCCGCGTAAGCGGTGAGAAAACTGAACACATCGTGGACCGCGCTGGTGATTTCCGAGTCGGCGGTGAACAGACTCAGATCGGTGTAAATGCGCGCTGTCGTCGCGTTGTAGTTTCCTGTGCCCAGGTGGGCGTAGCTGCGAGCCACTCCGTCGGGATCGCGACGCACCAGCAAGGAAAGCTTACAGTGGGTTTTCAAACCCACAAGTCCGTGAAAGACCTGGACACCGGAGTCCTCAAGATCGCGCGCCCAGCGAATATTGGAATCCTCGTCAAAGCGCGCTTTCAATTCCACAACCGCGGTGACTTCCTTGTGCGCGGCAGCCGACATCAGAGACGGGACAATGAGCGAATGTTCACTGGTTCGATATAACGTCTGTTTGATGGACAGCACGCGCTCATCTTCGGCCGCTGATTGGATGAAAGATACGACCGCGTCGTAGGAGTCGAAAGGGTGATGAAGAAGAATGTCATGCCGGCGCAGCTCTTCGAACAGATCTTTGGATTTCGCCGTCAGCCGCAGTTCACGCGGCGCGAAGGCACGGAATTTTAGCTCTGGACGCGCCGCCTGCTCGTAAACATTGAACAATCGCGAAAGATTTACAGGACCATTTACGGGGAAGACTTGCCAACGATCGAGCTCGAACACCGTCCGCAAACGTTCGATGATTTCCGGGTCGGCGTTGGACTCGATCTCCATGCGGACGGCGTCACCCTTGCGCCGGTTGTGCAATTCGGCGCGGACCGATTCCAGCAGGTTGCGTGACTCTTCCTCCTGCAGGTAAAGATTGCTGTTGCGGGTGACGCGGAAAGCGGACGACGACACGATGTCGTATCCGTGATACATCCGGGCGGCATGATAGGTGACCAGGTCCGCGAGAAAAATGAAATCGATCGTACCCTGGCTCGGTAATCGAACCAGCCGAGGCAGTGCCCGTGGCACCGTAACAACTCCGGTATACGTAAGCGAAGAGCGCCGCCGGCGGCGCAACAGCAGCGCCACGCAGAGCGCCTTGTTGATGACGCGTGGAAAGGGATGCGCAGGGTCCACGGTCACCGGAGTCAGCAGCGGGTCCAGTTCGCGTTCGCAATATTCGTCGACGTAAGCGAGCACGTCGTCGTCCAGCTGGTCGATACTCAGGACGCGAATGCCCTGCTCTGCCAGCTTCGGCCGCAGTTGCTGATTCCAACAGGAGTACTGTTCATCGACGAACTCGTGCGACAACCGGTTGAGCAGCTCCCGCTCCTCGATCATCGTCAGGCCGTCGGGCGTGGTGGCGTTATAGCCGTCTTCCAACTGTTGCAGGAGGCCGCCGACGCGGACTTCAAAAAATTCGTCGAGATTGCTGGCCGAGATCGCCAGGAACTTCACCCGTTCCAGGAGCGGATTGAGCCCGTCCTGAGCCTCTTCCAACACGCGCCAATTGAAATTGAGCCAAGATTCCTCGCGGTTGATGAAGGCGGTCGGGCTGTCGAGACCTGGGCGAACCATAGAGTTGCGATGGGATGTTACGGCTTTTGTTTTGCGGCCACTGCGGTACGTTTCAGAATTACAAAGCGAATCTCGGCGCCGTTGGGGCGTTTCAAGAACAAACTGTGCCCTCGCACTCGTCCCTGGACTTCAACTCCGGGTTTCCAGAACACGGGCAAAGTTTCCCAGTTGCTCAAGGGCTCGTACTCGGCCTCAAGCAGTTTGTCACCAGCACGTACTGTGACAGCAAAATAAGGATCCCCTTGATAGATCGGAGTGTCATTCACCCACGCGACCACCCGGTCGCGAGTTTTCTGTTCGGCGCTGACGATGGTCATCGTCAATTCGCCGCTTTCGACTGCGTGCAAGCCTGCGCCCAAGCCCAGCAGTAACAGCGCGACCAGCAGTCCTCGGCGCATACATCCATTACCAGTATAACAAGACAGAAAGAAGCGCCGGCTTTGGACCGGCGCCACTGTGTAATGCTTTTAATCGCGATCCGTTGCCGGTGCGATTAGAAGGTATAGATCAAGTCAAACTGAAAGCGGTTGAGCCAAGGCTCGCTCTGACCTGGTGCCAGGAAATGTGGCTTGGTGGAATCGCTGACCTGTAGTTGCGGCGCCAGCGTAGCATTCTGAAGGAACGGATCCAGAGTACGACCGTGCCACCAGGTGAAGGCTGCGGTCGTGTTCTGACGAATCCGCCACAGCGCGTAAACGCGGTGCTGCAGGATGTTCGACGGCGCCCGCTGATCGCTTTCGTTGAAGGAAGCGATGGTTGCATCCTGCTCGTGGCGAAGCCAGGCATAACCCACCTGGATATCGCCCCGGTTCTTCTGTTGGCCGATGCTGATGTCGGCATAGTAGACGTGGGACTGACTGCCCAAGTCCTGTCTGGTGACAGCGCCAGGATCGGCAACTTTGCCGGTCACAGTGAAGTCGAATGGATGAGACGAAGCGTTCAGGTTGTTTTCATACTCCACCAGCAGGTTGACCGGCAGACGCGACCATTTCGTCTTGAACGTGTTGTTCAGGATCAGGTCGGCGTAGAGAAACCCCGAGAGGAAGCGCAATTTGCCGGTGTTGGCGTCCACGAAGGTCGAGTTCGTCATGCCGTTTGGCGAGAACGCGCAAGACTGTGAAGTCTGGAGACCGCTGCTGGCTGGAGTACTACAGCCGGGACCCTCACCTGGGACGGGGAATTGCGCCACGACTGGGGGGTCCGATCCGGGAACCACAATATTGACATTATTCGTGCTGGTCGCCTGAGTAGCGAAGTAACTCGCGTTCAGGATCGCATCCGGATATCGCCAGTTGAGTACTAGGAAGGACGGAGTCATCGTCCAGAACTTCGTCAGCTCCAGTTTTCCGCCAACCTGTCCGCCGACAGCGAACGAGTCGTGGCCATGGTACACACCGCCCGTCCCGCTGGCTTCGTTGTAGAACAACTGCATGAACTGGATGTTGGCGTTCTTCAGGATTGGTACGCTCGTAAAGTCCTTGGAGAACTTTTCATCGAAGCCTTCGGGATTGGTATCGGGATCGCCCGTAACCTGTGTGCGCTGCCATTGGTAGGCGAACTTGCCGGCCGTCAGCGAGAGCCACTTGTGAGCGACTGGGTTGTAGGTAATGTAGCCCTTGTCGAGACCAATGGTCTTGCGGTCGAAGAAGTTGGTGAAAGTCTCGTTGGTCGTGGTGGGGTCACCAAGAGACCCACTGGCTATGGCCACGCCCGCAGTGAAATCATCGTTCAGCTTGCCTTCAAAACCAAAGCGAACGCGGATGCGAGCGCGGTTGCGGTCGGCGCAAGCGGTACAGCCGCTGTAAGTCTGGAAGAAATCTTCGGCGCGAACTCGCACGTCGCCGGTAAAGCGGAAGCGGCCCAGGGTAGCTTCGAGTCCCGACATCCGCTTTTGTTCGTCCTGTGCGGAGATAGCATTGTTGGTGAGCGTCGTCTGAATGTCGGCGTATTGTGCGTTCAGCTTGTCGACCGCGTCTTTCTGAGCGACCGAGGACTCGAGGGACGCCGCTTTCTGCTGAGCCTCGGCGGCACTCTGCTGTGCCTGTTGAAGCTGCTGCTGCGTTTGCTGGAACTGCTGCGAGGTCTGCTGCAGTTGCTGGTTGGTTTGCTGCAGTTGTTCCTGCAGCGCCTGAAGCTGCTGCTGCTGGGCAGCCACGGCATCTTTCAGGGCCTGTACATCGGAGGCCGAAGCCGCCGACTTGCGTGCCGTTTTCTTGGCTGGCGCTGCGGTCTGAGCCAGCAGCGACGATGCCAGTAGCAGGATAGCGCCTACCTTGAGAACCGCCTTCATTTTGTCTCCTTTTGCGAAATACCCCATAATCCCTACTAATCTACTAGACTAACTAGAATTTCTCAGCAATCCTTCTGCCAGTCAGCCTTCCCTGCAATACGTCTGAAGTCGTGAATCTGCGTAGGAAATAAGCAACCGCGCCGACACTGACCTGCCGAGTGCGCAAGGTTTTTCCATTCTCTCCCAATGACTTCCCCATCTTCTGCAGAAGGGCGGTAGCGAGCATTTCACTGGTCGTCCGTCGTCTACTGAACCTGCTTGATAGTGGTTTTCACCTTCTCCGCCACGCTCTCCGGCAGGGGTGCGTAGGCAAGCTGACTGGTCATCTTCTGGCCGTCGTTCACCATCCAACTCAGAAAGTCGGCCAGGATCTTGCCGTTCTTGGGATTCTTGGCCTTCACCGGAACCAGCAACCAGGTGAAGCTCGAGATGGGATACGCGGTCTTGCCTGGAGCGTTCGTGATGGAGACCCGGAAGTCGGCCGGCATGCTCTTCACCGACGCGGCTGCCTCTGTCACTCCGTCCAGTGACGCCTTCACGAACGTGCCGGCGGCGTTCTTGACCGAGCCGTAGGAAATGTTGTTTTGCACGGCGTAGATCAGCTCCACATAGCCAATCGAGCCTTGCAACTGCCGGATCTGTCCGGCCACACCTTCGTTGCCCTTTCCGCCGAGACCGATCGGCCACTTCACGGACGTTCCCTTCCCTACTATCGACTCCCACTCTTTGCTGACTTTGGAAAGGTAGTCGGTGAAAATGTAGGTCGTCCCGCTGCCGTCGGAGCGGTGGATCACGATGATCGGATGATTCGGAAAATTCACTCCTGGGTTAGCCTTAGCGATGGCGGGATCGTTCCAGTTGGTGATCTTGTTGAGAAAGATGTTCGCCAGAACATCCGGCGTAAACTTGATTTCACCGGACACTCCCGGCACATTGTAAGCAGGTACGACCGCGCCCAACACGGTCGGAATATGCAGGATCTTGACTTTGGCCTGCGACAGTTGTTCGTCGCTCATCGGTCCGTCGCTGGCTCCGAACTCAACCGTGCCGGCGAGAACCTGGCGGATACCGCCGCCGCTACCAATCGACTGATAGTTGATCTGCACATCCGGATGCAGTTTGTTGTATTCGCTGAACCACTTGGAGTACATGGGATAGGGGAAGGTCGCGCCCGCCCCGTTCAGCGTCGTGGTCTCCGCCGAGAGCGGCAGCGCCAGCACCACACACCCCAGCAACAACCCTATGCGGCGTATCACTCGATGGTCCTCCTCATTGGAATTCAATTCCGTTCTATGGTTTGAGTATTAAAGGAAGGTTACAGAGTGGTGAATTTCTGGTGAACGCGCTTGAAGCACCAAGTACTTAGCGGGGATTCGGTTTTTCCAGACGAGCCAGTTCAAGCGGAAAAAGATGATTGTTCGGGAAATCTTTCTGCAGCGCGAGCAGGATCTCGCGAGCGCGTGGCTTGTCCTTGTCGCGGACGTAAGCGATCGCCAGCAGGATACGGGCAAAAGGAGCCAGCAGCTGGCCCTTTGCGGCCGTGGTCTGCAGCTCGGAAATGCCTCGAGCCTTGTCGCCCGAGACTCCTCCCATGCGCAGCAGCCAACGCATCGGCGCTGACATGGACCCTACGAGGTAGCGGCTGATCCCCCCGGCAAGGTAGCCGTCGTAGCAGGTCGGATGTGCCGCCAGCAGCTGATCGGCCCAGGCCGACGACTCCTTGGTGTAATGCAAAGATGACAGACTACGTTTCTCGATAAGCGCGGCATAATCGGCACGCAAGCCGCTGGCCAGACTCAGGCCCAGCAGACCGTCGTGGTCTCGCGGATCGCGCGCCAGACGCGACTTACCGAGAGTCTCGGCGCGCGTAAGCTGCTGTTCGAAGCGCGTCCGCTGCTCCGTATCCGGCTGATACTTCTTGCGCGCCGCGAAAGCCGAATCATTCTCGTAGAACTGAGCTTCCAGAACGCCCAGTCGGTCGAATTCCGAAAAGAGAATGCCCGCAGCCTGACTAACGGGGCCCATCGGATTCTCGGGGTTTGCGTCTTCCCAAGACTGAAATTCCTTTTGTGCTCCCGGGAAGTCGAGGTTGTAGAGCCGGCCAAATCCGCGATCCAATCCCGGAGGTGTCGTCTC
Source organism: Acidobacteriota bacterium (assembly GCA_046727255.1). Lineage (GTDB taxonomy): Bacteria > Acidobacteriota > Terriglobia > Terriglobales > Acidobacteriaceae > Acidiflorens. The sequence continues at coordinate 14,360 of JBKPCG010000027.1, forward strand.
CGTTGCGTGTGCTATACCTAGGAAAAGCGCCAGGATCAGCCGGAGTCCACCAACGTGGTTTCGTGTGACAAATCGAACTGGTCGGCGGATATGCATAAATTGATTCTTAAATCTTAGATGCACATGGGTTGTCACGAATGTGTCAAATCGCTCACTAGCGGTTCAGCAGAAGGCCGTATCCCGCGACGATTCTCTAGGGTCTTGCCGTTAGTTTGACAAGCTTCGCCTCGAGAGATCCCTGGACAGCGCCCAGCCACACCCGACCGCGATAGCCAGAAACACCACGCCCCTTCCGCGCGGTCCAAGGAGCAGCCAGCCTCCGCCGAACAGCGCTGAATAGACCATGGCGCATCCCAGCACCCAGGACAGCAGGTTTCGTCCCAGATCGCGAGTGGGCGTGATGTCCGGCGCCAGGCGTGCAATCGTAGCCCAGCCGGTAACGTGAGGACGGACTTTCCTGTAGAACTGCACGAGCAGCGCTTCGGGTTCGGGTGACGTCAGGTAGGTGACCATCACCCAGACGATTGTAGTAATCGCCGTGGTAGTCAGCGCTGTCTTGGCGAAGATCACGGGCTGCTTCCCTGCAAACGGCGCCCACCACCGCAACGCCACGGACGAAACGAGCGCCGTGGCCATTGCCGAGATCTCGCTCCAGGCATTGATCCGCCACCAGTACCATCGCAGCAGATAAACGCCACCCGTGCCGGCACCCACTTCCAGAACGAACTCCCATCCCGAACGGATCGACGCCAGTTGCGCCGAGACCCAAGCCGCGACAATCACAAGCAGCACCGTCGCAACACGCGACATCGTCACATAGTGCGCGTCGGTACCATCCTTCTTGAGAAAGCGGCGGTAGAAGTCAGCGACGAGATAGGAAGCGCCCCAATTTAATTGCGTCGCGAAGGTCGACATGAACGCGGCCATGAATCCGGCGACGACAATTCCTCGCAATGCACGTGGCACATGTTGTGTGACGACCATCATGTAGCCGGTTTCGGGATGTTCCAACTTGGGATAAAGCACAATCACCGACAGCGCGGTCAAAATCCACGGCCACGGGCGCACGGCATAATGCGCGATGTTGAACCAAAGAACAGAGAGCACACCGTGGCGTTCGTCCTTAGCGCTGAAGATGCGCTGAGCGATGTAGCCGCCGCCGCCCGGTTCCGCTCCCGGGTACCAGAACGCCCACCATTGCAGGCCGAGATTCACGAGGAAGGTGAGTGCGGGTAAAGTCCAAAGCAGCTCTGTGTCGAATGGCTTTGAGAAATCTGGAAAGAACGATGTAGCGTCGCCCGCGTTCGGACCCGCCGCGGCACGCATTTCCGCAAGGCGCGCCAGCAGACTACTCATTCCGCCGCATGCCATCACTGCGAAGTAAGCCACTGCTATCACGATGCTCATCTTCAGTACGAACTGGAACAGATCTGTCCACAGGACCCCCCACAACCCGCCGAGCGCGACGTACACCCCGGTAAATGGAATCAGGAAAAAGACGCAGACGGCGAGCGCACGACTGTCGCTGAGTCCCAGAGTCACGGCGACGATGCTGGTCATCGCTTTAGTGACCCAGCCCAGGATGAGGCAGTTCATCAGCAGGCCCAGATAGATCGCGCGAAAGCCGCGCAGAAACGCAGCGGGCTTCCCCGAATAGCGCATCTCCGCAAACTGCACGTCGGTGAGCAGGCCGGAGCGCCGCCACAGCCGCGCAAACAGGAAGACGGTCATCATCCCTGAGAGCAGGAAGGCCCACCATAGCCAGTTGCCTGAAATTCCCTGCGTGTAGACAAGGCCGGTGACGACCAGCGGTGTGTCGGCTGCGAACGTGGTCGCGACCATCGAGGTCCCAGCCAGCCACCAGCTCACACTGCGGCCGGAAACGAAGTAGTCGTCCATGCTCTTGCCGGAGCGACTGCGGAAGTACAACCCGAGGACCAGAGTGATAAGCAGGTAGCCGGCGATCGCCGTCCAGTCGAGGATAGTGAAGTTCATGGGCGGGGAAAGGATAATGCAAGAAGGGGTTTAAGGGTTAGTGATTAGATTGCGGGGTGCGGTACCTTTGCGACCTTTGCGGATGCTTCGCGTCCTTTGCGGTTAAAAGCTGTTGACTTCCTTGAGGATGCCACAGACTTCAACCGGCCCCGTAGATAGTTGATCTCGCGACTGCAAAACCTCGCCGGTCGGCCCCGCTACGGATGTTGGTTATTGGGCACCAGCACTCCGCCTTCAATTTTCGGGATACCGAAGTGCCCCCCAAGATGGGAGAGATCAAGCGGACTGATAGAGCCGGAAACCGCCACCAGGTTGACCTCAGTCGCCCCGGCAACGAGAATCGCGACGTTGCTGACGGCCTTATTCTCAAAGCGGATCCAGACATTGGTCACGCCTGGGCCTCCGTTTTTCTCGTGGTTGTTTACCAACTGTTTCCAGCCCGCCGCATGGTATTCCTCTCTAACGGAGCTCAAGGCTTCCGGGTCATACATCCAGGGCTCCGGAAAGTGGAAGCTATGGACCGAAACTCCGCTCACGCCCGCGATCACGCGGCGTAAGTCCTCGTTCTCCGGGTCGAGCTTGGACGCAAACACCAACATCGAGTGGTCGAGCGTGAACTCGGTCTTCGAGGACGCCAGATGCCGCAAGGACTCAAGCCCCTGAGGGCTCGCACTGGGCGACTGCTGCGCCTCCGTCAGGTGCACTACCGAAACGGCGATCAAAACTAGGAAAGCAATGCGGAACAGCCTCATACAGGACACCTCAGTGGCAGACGGTCTCCGGGGGTGGCCGGGCGAAAACCCACTGCAGATATAAGAGCCCGACGAATAAAAATTAGTTGTATGATCCCCGTGCTCTCTCAGAGTCCACACTGATAAGCGTTTTCAAGCAGCAAGCTCAAGGCGCAAATCTGGGTTGCCGCCTCACGGAACAATCTTCGGACCAATGACCGGTGGTGTCTTATATACAGCGTTAAGACACTACCCAATGACCCTAAGCGATTGATATACCAACCAAATAGCAGTATTCTCCCTCCACCTTCCTTCTGAAACTGCTTCCGCGTGAAGCATTGATTCAAGCAAAACGTCTGGAGAGTCGCCAATGAGTTCTTGCGCTTCCGCACTGCGCGTTGCGCGCGCGCTGCTTGCTGCGTTGTTTCTCGTATTCACAGTGGGGCCGATCGCCGCGGCGACCGATATTTCCGCGGTTGAAAACCCATAGCTCCAAACATCCCTGCCCCGACCGCACCACCGGCTTCCTTCTTACGGCTCTATCCGAACCGCTCCCCGAAGTGGCTGCCTCTCGTTGCGCAATCTTGAAGGGGAGCGGTTCCGATAGAGTCCTACCGTCACTCGGAAACCCCAGCGGATTGGCTGAACAAGCGGATAGTTGGCGAAAAAGTGCGCCGTGAAAGGCGCTGGACTTCAGCGCGCCGTCCCGGCGGCTCAAATCAGGGCCTGAGGGCTGCTACACTCTTTTGTTCAAGCCCTCACCTGAGGTCCGCATGCGCACTCTTTCCCTGTTTGCTATTGTCGTAGTGATGACTACTGTCGCCGCGCCGCAGATCCTGCCCGCTCCCCAGGCCATTACCGATCCCAAGCAGATCATCTCCAATCCTAACGCCCAAGTGGAGAAGAATCTCTCCATTGAAAAGCTCTATATGACGCGACAGGTGGGCGGGGCCGACTGGTCCCCGGACGGCAAGACCATCGTGTTCGTCAGCAACTTGAGCAGACGCAACAATCTTTGGACTGTGCCGTCCGACGGCGGCTGGCCGATGCAGCTGACGGTCAGCGATCAGCGCCAGACCTCGCCCGCCTGGTCCCCCGATGGAAAGTGGATCGCCTACATGTCGGATTATGACGGCGATGAACAATGGGACATCTTCTTCGTGTCGCCGAAAACTGGGCAGGTCCTAAACGTAACCAACACCCGGGAGATCGCGGAAGAGAGTCCCGCCTGGTCTCCCGAGGGACGCTACCTCGCCTATATGGTGAAACCGAAGACGTCTTCGGTATTCGAGATTGACGTTTACGACACGCTGCAGCGCGAAGTGAAGCACCTCACAACTGGCACGGCAAATGACCGGATGAATGTCTCTCCCGTCTGGTCGAAAGACGGAAAGTTCATCGTGTACACGCAGGAGCAATCCAAAGGCACGGACTCAAACGTCTTCATGGTGGATGTAGCCAACGCGCAAAGCACTCTGCTCACACCCCATGAAGGCGAGCGACTCCACTCAGCGAACGACGTTTCGCCAGACAGCAAGCATGTCCTGATCACATCGAACGCCGCCAACGGATACCACAACGCCGGACTGCTGGACATCGCCACCAAGAAAATTCGCTGGCTCACGCAGGACAAGTGGGAAGTCTCTGGTGGCAGCTTCTCTGCTGACGGACGACAGCTGACCTACACTGCGAATGTGGACGGTAACACGGACGTTTATTTGTATGACGTCGCAACCGGGAAAGCGCGGGCTCTGCCGCTGCCCAAGGGATTGAACGAGCCGACGGGCGCAGCGTCGGCGTTCAGCCGCGATGGCGCGCGACTCCTCTACTACCACAATGGTCCAGCTGCGCCCGGAGATTTGTGGACCTACACACTCGCTGATAGCAAGTCGCGACAAATCACGCACGCGCTTGTCGGTGGAGTGCGTTCGCAGGACATGGTCGAGCCGTATCTTGTTCACTATCCCAGCAAGGACCGCAAGTGGATGATCTCGGCCTTCGTCTACGTGCCCTACAACCTGCCCCGCAACGGACAGCACCCAGCGATTGTCTACGTTCACGGCGGACCGACCGCACAGACTCTGAATACTTTCAACCGTTTCGTGCAATACATGGCTAACCAGGGGTATCTGGTGATCGCGCCCAACTATCGGGGATCAACCGGCTACGGCAAAGAGTTCCAGCAGGCGAATCTGTTCGACATGGGCGGCGGGGACTTGCAGGACGTTCTTGCGGCCGCCGATTGGATCAAGCAGACCGGCTATGTCGATCCCAAGAAACTCATCCTCATGGGCGGCAGTTACGGCGGGTACCTGACCATGATGGGCGTCACCAAGGCGCCCGAGGTTTGGGCGGCGGGAGTGCCGATTGTTCCCTTCGTAAATTGGTTCACCGAAATCCAGAACGAAGATCCCGTACTGCAACAGAGCGACCTGGCGACGATGGGTGATCTGGCGAAGAACAAATCACTCTACGAAGACCGCTCGCCGATCAACTTCGTGGACAACATTAAGGCTCCGCTCTATCTGCTGGCAGGCGGGAATGATCCCCGTTGTCCGAAGACAGAAGCGCAACAGGTCGTAGACGCGATTAAGAAGCGTGGTGGAGTGGTTGAATACAAGGTCTACGAAAACGAGGGTCACGGTTTCGCGCGCGTGGAAAATCAGATTGACGCTTACAAGCGAGTCGCCGACTTTCTGATTGCGCATGTGCCGCCGGCGGATTGCGGCTGTTCGTTGAATGAATAAGAGTCGCCGGCTCTGATGCAGCAGCTACGTTCC
>JBKPCG010000028.1:0-5349 GCA_046727255.1 Acidobacteriota bacterium
AGCGGAATAGTTCCAGAATTTTGACGAAGTTGTACTGCAGGATCGGCGCGTCTCTGAGCAAAGACAAATCGTGTAGTGACCAACCGTGAATGCCCCACTCAAGGACGAGAGACAAGAGTTAGTGCGGGTGCGCGTTGAACAATTGCACCGCGGCTGTCACCGTAATATGGGCGCACCGTCTCGGATCTATTCAATTGCGGTAAAACCGCAGTTCGTCAATCATGCAGACAGGAGAAACTACTGTCGGTCGCCGCCTCGTCCGGAAACGGGAATGTTCTGAATTGTTTCAACTCAGCAACGCACCTGGTTCTGATCGCTTTAAGAAAGTTGAGTTCACGCGCCAGCCTAACCACTTTCGGACACGGGTCAAATCACGGAATCAACAAACAGAATGTCGGCCGAAAGAATGTCCCACTGGAAGTGGGGGATGTTCAAGGAGTATTCGAGCAAGAGATGAAATAACAAACCAAGCGCCAAGAGGACGTAGCGGAACTCTTTTACCCATATCAGCACGCCAAGAGAGAATTCCAGAACGAGCGCTGACCAACATCCGAGCTTAAACGCCAGGGGATGGAAAACCCGGGAGAAAAAGGTGGAAGTCGAGACCAGGGGAGGGCATCATTATTGGTGCCGATGTCTGATTGCGCAATCGATTCGATGAGACCAGCGCCTGTTGAACGAGAGCGTAGTCTCGGAGGCGCGTGGCAACCTGCAAACCCACGGCGCCACCGACAAAAAGAAAAGGCGACCTCTCAGCAGAACAGAAAAGAAAAAGACTCCACCAGAAGCTTCGGACTGCGGTAGTCCTAATTTATCTTTGTGTACTCCTCGCGCCTTTTGTAGAACATTTCTTCGAAAACCGATGTAGCGCCCTTACGAGAACTTCGCAGGCGCAAAAGGTGGCCACGGTCATTCACTGGCCGCATTGGAGACTAGAACACCCCCGACGGCTGGTGAGATGGCCGGAAGCTGTACATGCATGGCTCGGTCGTCAGTCGGTCCCTGGTTGCCGGGCAAGCTATTCTCATTTAGGGTCCTTAGCATGCTTAATGAAGACAGGGGACTCTGCCTCTCTAACCTTGTAATCGGACGGAATCTCGAAAAGGGGTGCTGCTGGTTCTTGCCGGTCAACCACTTTTACCTCGTACGTAGTTTCACCAAATCTGGGATCAGTCTGCTTTGATCGCAAAACGATCTGCAAATCCGGTGAGTACCATCTTTCCCTGACGATATCGAGCGGGCGCTCGTTTCCGATTGTATTCGCAGGAATGGTCGTCGTTGTGCGGGTACCCTCTGCTGATAGTCCTGCAATTGTTTCCTTTCCCAAGGGCTCCGACTTCTCCTCTGAGCGCGGGTCCTGACCGGAAGGCTCGGTGCTAACTCCAAAAACTGATTCCTGGCCCTCCCCGACGGAGGTCTCTGTAATAATCGGGCCAAAAGTCACGCTGGTCGTCGCGAGACCGCTTCCGGAATCTCCTGAAACCGTCAGACTCTTGCCCTTCGGCATCGAGGGTATCTTGCTTGCAATTTTCCGCTGCGGATCAAGGAAATAGTTCACACCCGACACCGGGTCCTGGATTGTGATCATCGTCGGGGGAGTGCCGGAGGCGGCCCACGGGCCAATGGCAGCCAATGTTTCCTCTCGGCGGGTTCTGCCCTTGGAATCGCGATAGAGATGCACAGTCTGGCGGTGGACAATGCGATTTCCGTCAGACAATCTTTGGCCGCTCTCGATTACCGCTTCCAAGGAATACGGAGTCCCCTTGACTACGTGGGTAGAGATCGAAGGGTCTCCACTCACGAACTGAAAGCCCTGGACTCCTCCACCTGTGCCTATCATGACAGGCCCTGGCGGTGGATCCATCATCGTGCCAGCGGGCACGCCTCCCTGTGCGATGCCCCAAGCAGGACTCGCAACAAGAAACCCAACCAGAAAAAGAGAACGAATAAACTTACTATTCATAAAATACTCCCGGAAGTTTTGCACTTCCCTTCAATTCGCGCTAGGTTTCAGTTCTACTAAACGGATTGCGACCACGGCGCCAAAAGGATCCCTCGCCACATCGGCTGTCACCCGCCGATCTGATGCGTCGGGATACACGGGCACACCCATGGCAACCAAACTTGAAAAAGGCAAAGTCACTCGAACAACGCTTATTCCACCGTTCAGCGACACGCCGTCGGGCAGAGGTGGTAAGGACTGCGGCAACATCGGTTCGCGCCTTGGTTTGCCGACTCTTGCAACACCATTCCTGGGTCTTATGGTTGCTTTGCCGTCAGCCGACGACGGGTTGCTCGCCATGACATTTCGACCTGGAGTGACATCTGACGAGACCTGTTGCATCGGTTCCGGCGCTGGATGCTCACGCTCCTGCCGTTCTGTCTCGGCGGTGATCGGATGGTTCGGCCTCAGCGCAGAGTAGACCACGAGTCCAGCGGCGAGTACCAGAAGAGCCGCGGCTGGCCCCCACACCAAGTTCCAACGAAATGCCCTCGCAACGCATGGGCGCTGCATCGCTGTACGCTTGCGAAATGCCGCCAATAGGTTTGCCTCAACTGCCGACGGCACTTGCGTTCGCATTGTGGAGATCCGCAAACAATCCAGGGCGTCGTTCAATTTGTTGATCTCAGATACCTTGGCCGCGCAAACTGAGCAATTCTGGGCATGCGATGTGGCCAGGTTCAAAACAGACACACCTTGCGTCACGCCTTTGCCGGCAATGCGACTGCTTGAATCCAGCAGTATTTGTTCACATTCTTCACATGTCATAGTCCATACCCCAAAACAGAGCTACTTCGCTGGGCCGCTTCACCCAGTCCGCCCTCCTTGAGCTTTCGAAGCAGAAGCTGCTTTGCGCGGTGCATCCTAGAGCGCACCGTACCCACCGAACAACCGACAACCGTGGCCGCTTCTTCGTAGCTGAGCTCCTGAAGAGAGCAAAGCACAAGCACTTCGCGATATTTGCGAGGCAAACACAACACCGTACGTCTTACGCGCGCTACCTGCTCCTTTCGCGCCAAATCACCGGCCAGGTCGGGTACGGTGACGACTGAAAGTTCTCGATCCTCGTCGAAAACGGCGAACAATCTGTCTCTCCGGGCGCCCTTCCACGCCAGATTGCGAGCGATGCCGAACAAGTAGAGCACAAGGGGGCCGCGCTCGATTTGATACTTGTGCGGCGCACGCATCAGCGCCAGGAACGTCTCTTGGGCGACCTCTTCTGCGACGTGCGGAACGCCACTGATCTGAAGGGAAAACCGATATACCGGAGACTGATATTTTCGATAGAGAGACACAAATCCACGTTCCTCTCCTGCCATCATCAACTCCAGCAGTTTGGCATCATCTGCAGCCCCCGACTCGTTAACGTCCATTTCCGGCAAGCACCAGAGCTCCTTGATGTTAGATATTGCTTCTGCTGGCCGAAATGGTTCCAAAATCACGCCTGACGGTTCGTCAGCGGTCATTAGATTTGCCTTGTTCACCGCATCAACTCCCGGTGCCTCCCGCTATTGCGCGCCTGGCTGCCCCGCTTGCATTTTCCGTCAATTTCCAGCGTCTTCGCTTCGCCCGATCCTAGGGGACTGGTTCGCGCGCGAAACAAAAGTGGAACTGGCAACGCGCGTTTCCGCGATTCCGAGGAAGGGTAGACGGTTCCTTCTCCCTCCCCTGTCATTCATTGTATGACTTTTGAGTCTTTACTATGGCGTCGCGTACCCACCCTCACCGGACATGCCCATAACACTAACGCGCTCACCCTCAAGGAGATCGAAGGGGATCTTGGATGCTTTCCATACTGCTGCTAATTGCGGCGCTGGCAATGTTGGCCAAACCTAAACAGCTCTCCGATCAATAACGCCATGCAGCACAAGGACAAGCAGAGCCTACTCAAGTGCCTGTTTCGCGGCTACTCGTTCACGGGCATTGACGGGTTGCATCTCAAGAGGAGTGCCGGGTGAGACGCCGCACATATCTCGGCCGCTGCTTCTGGGCGGCACTGCTGGTGTTAATTACGGGCGTGTTCACCTTTGAGCACTCGGGTTTGTACCAGGCGATCGGCTTCCTGTGCGTGGGCATGAGCATCGCGAGGCTGATCTTCGGAATGCACGCTGAGGTGTCGCGGCGCCAGCGTGAGACCCTGTGGTGCCAGGTCGCGAGAGCCTTACCCATGCCGCTAGGGAACGATACGGTCGCACTCGGGCCGAAGCCAGTGACTCAACAGCGACGTACATGCTGGTGTGATACGCCGGCCTGTTTCGAGTGCAACCGGGCAACGGCGAGCACGAGGATCCCGTGATATTTTTCCTCTTTCTCCGCGCGCGAGCATTGCTTTCACGTCACGCCACTCCATTGGAGCCAGGATTAGCTACGTTCACATAATCTTCCATGTCGTGAGTTTGGGCATGCTCGGAATAAGCATCCAGATTGGGATCGGGTATAAGAGTGGTTGTGATTCACACGATCACGTGTCTTCGCCTCAGCTCTAATCTGAATCGTGTACGCCCGGGCCCCGGCGATTTCCAGTGGCTACATCCGATGAGTGACGCATTTCGCGAAAGTGCAGAGGAACATGGCTCTCGACACGACCGAGCGCATTCTAGGAGTTCTTACGGAACCCGTTACCGCAATCGATGTCGGCAACAGAAACAACGGGCGGAGCTGCTTGCTTCCAGGAGAATTCGCTCCGCCCGCGTCCGTGACTGCCATCACGGGCCCTTCGCTCCACCCGCGTCCGAGGCTGTCATCACGGATTTGTTTTGGCAAAGCCCTTGGAGATCGCGATCGTCTCTCGAGCAGGCCAGTTGTCGGTCCCGGTGCATTCTGCTTCAGCTTGGCGAGCCTCCAGCCGTTGCACGTCTCTAGCAATTGAGGTGGTGTCGCGCTACGGCGCAGACGATGACCCTTGGGGCGCCAGCTCTATCATGAGGGGTTCAGGTTTTTCGTCTAGGACCCTATAGCCGCCAGGCACCGTAAAGAGTGAACGGTCGGGCTCCGACGCATTCACACTTGTAAACCTCGTGCTGAGCTCTCCACCGCGGGGATCATTAAGCTTCGTCATCACCGTAACTTTGAGCTCCGGCGAATACCAGTCTTCAGAGGTCACGGTAATCGGCTGTTCGTTACCCATCGTTTCAGCGGGAATGGTTGTTGTAACACGCGTTCCGCGGGCATGGACGCCAGCAATAGTCCGATCCCCAAGGCTTTCTGTACTGCGCTGTGGCTCGCCGACATTCGGCGCCATTTTGTTATTGGGCACATACGTCATCAGCTCGGAAGCGCCGGATTTGGCATAGAAACCTGCAGGCGATCCACCGGTCCTGGGAGCCAGCGAAGGCATTGTTCCAACC
>JBKPCG010000029.1:0-53929 GCA_046727255.1 Acidobacteriota bacterium
GTCTACGTGAAGGCGGGTAGCGCAGTACGCAAACATCGGGTCGTCAAGTCGGACGGGCCAGAGGACTTAATCTTCCAGTCGGTCCGAGACGGCAAGCCGATCCGCGACAATAACATTCTTACCCGCTTCATTAAGCCGGCCGCCCGGGCGATGGGTTTGCCCTGGGTGAACTGGCGGTCGTTGCGAACTTCGCATGCGGTTTGGCTAAAGATGGTCGGTGCGGATGTGAAAGACGCGCAAGGGCAGATGCGGCACTCGCGGGCGACGACGACGCTGGATATTTACCAGCAATTCGTTCCCGAGTCGCAGCGTCGGGTGGTGGGGCGGCTGACGAGTCTGGTTCAGTAGGACGCTTGTGCTATAGGGTTTTGTTCGCAATTGTGCGCAAAATGGCAGGGAAGAGAAGAGGTAAGTTATTGATAAGAATGGTGGCCAGGGACGGAGTTGAACCGCCGACGCCAGCCTTTTCAGGGCTGCGCTCTACCACCTGAGCTACCTGGCCACTTCGGATGCGCACTGCGACTATCAGCCAGTCGGGGATGGACCTGGGTGACCCTGTCCCGGTTGCCGTCGCTGGGCGAATGCCCAGACAAGACGGCGGATGCGCTGGGAACTTGCGGAACGCAAGAATTATAACAACCCGCGCACTGTTCGCTCAATCGAGTCGCGAACCGCGGGACGCGGGCAGCCAGCAAAAAGGTCAAGAGAGTGTTCGACGGAATATTCTTCACGTCCTTTGTGGAATCTCTCTAACCGCAAAGGCGCGAAGAAATTCGCAAAGAACGCAAAGTTGTGCCCCGAACGGTTCCAGAAATTCGCCCGACGTAGGTTCATCAGTCAGCGCATCACTGCCCGACCCGAACCTCGTGATCGTTGAGCCACTGCGCCAGGCGTGGACCCTGCTGCGATTTCAAGTCGGCGCAATTGTGGATGCGCTCCAGCGACTGCTGAAGTCCGCGTTCAGCGCTTGGGACTTTGTGAGCGGTGAAGAATTCCCGCACCTGTTCACTTTGTTCGACACTGCAAAAAGTCGATGTAGCGTTGACCAATTCGGCGCCTGCAAATCCACCGCTGATTTTCGCGACCTCGTCCCAGTGGCGCTTCATAAAGTCCCACGCTAGCGCACCTCCGGCGGGAAGGTCCATGATGTCGGAAATCACTCCCACCGCGTCCTGGCTGCGGACGTCTGGCGAGAGCGCTCGATTCAAATTGCGCTCGATCAGTTTCGGATCGGTGAACGAGTTGAGCGCAGCCAGATAGACGTAAAAGTCTTCCGGAGTCTTTGCCTGCTTTTGGTTCTCGACCAGGCGATCGTAGAAGGCGAAGTCGCCGTCGCGCGCCGCCAGCGAAAACGCCGTCTCGGCAATCGTGTTGTCGAGCGGGCCGTCGCTTGCCAGAGCCCGGTCTGTCCACTTCCGCGCCCAAGCCAGCACTTCCGGATCTAGACCCGTCCCACCCGCCATTTGCAATACGCGTGAACGCAGCTGCTTGTCTTCCTCGCTCTCGCCCGGTTTTGCTTCAAATCCAAGCCGACGTATGGAAGGCGCGAGCAGTTGCCGCACCCAGGCCGCATACCGCGATTGGTCCTGGTCGGAGGTCAGGTAGTGTCCGATGTATTCAAGCTGCGACAGCATCTCGCTCATTACGGGACGGCTGGTCTCATTCTGCAGACCTTCCGCGAGCGCGAGGTAGTCGGGGACCTGCTGTCTTCCGACACGTACTGACGCCCAGACATCTCCCAGAAGCATGATCCGCTCGGCCGGCGTGAGCCCTGTCTCCAGATCTTCGGCGATGGTGCGGACATTCGCGGCTTCGTATCCTGACCGGTAGAAACCCTCAGCCCCGGCGTTTGCCAGCGTCCAGTTCCCGCAGCCAGGGAGATCGAAGGGCGCTTCCTTCTCCGTCAGCAGACGGCAAGTTTTTCCGGCGCCTGCAGTTCCGCCCTCCTTCAGGCAAACTGGAATCTGCCAGAGTTCTTTGGATTCCTCGCGATTGAAAAGTTCGCGGTCGAAGAGATAGCGCTGCTGGCGCAGAGTTACCTGCGTTGCCCGACCGTTACATTCCGAGCGCACCGCAACAAAGGGCAATCCTGCCTGTTGTACAAAAGTCGGCATCACGCGGTCTACGGGCTTGCCTGAGACTTTGGCAAGAGTGGTCCAGAAATCTGTCGCCGTGGCATTGCCGTAGGAGTGCTGCTTCAAGTATTGCTTGACCGCGGCACGGAAGCTCTCCGGCCCGATGTAGGCCTCCAGCATGCGGAGCACGGCTGCCGCCTTGCCATAAGCGATCCCGTCGAACAGTTCCTGGATTTGCGCGGGCGTCTCGGCTGCCTGTTGAATGGGGCGCGTGTGTTGCAGCGAATCGACACCCTGCGACGTGATCGCATCCCGCACGGTTTCAAGTTCCACGTGCCATGCCGGCTTCCAGGCCGCCACTGGCTTCGGAGACATCCAAGTGGCGAACCCCTCGTTAAGCCAGATGTCGTCCCACCACTGCATCGTGACCAGGTCGCCGAACCACATATGCGCCATCTCGTGCGCCACGATGTCCGCCACCTCGCGCTTCAGTGCGATCGAGGCATGCTTGTCGTTAATGAGCAGAAGGGCTTCGCGGAAAGTGATCAACCCTGTATTCTCCATCGCGCCCGCCGCGAAGTCGGGCAGACCTATCAGGTCCAGTTTTTCGAAGGGATACTTGATGCCAAAATACTGGTTGTAGTAATGCATGAAGAACTCTGCGGACTCGAGTGCGAAACCGTCGAGTTGCTTCTTGCCCGGGGTTCCCCACACCCGAATCGGGATTCCGTCCGCCTCGCCCTCCACTGCCTCGAATTCGCCCACCGCAATCGCCACCAGATAGGACGACATCTTGGCGGAGGTCGCAAACTTCACCGTGTGCTTGCCTTCCGCGGGGCCCGGTTTATCGCTGAGAACTTTTGCGTTCGAGATCGCCACGTGTTTCTTGTCGGCAATCACCGTGATGTCGAAGGTGGCCTTGTAGGCTGGCTCGTCAAACGACGGAAATGCACGGCGAGCATCGGTGGCCTCGAATTGCGTGACTGCATACTTGCGGCCCTGCTCGTCCTTGCCAAGATAGAATCCGCGGAGTTCGTCGTTGAGTAGACCGTTGTAGTGAACTTGAATCGTGGCGGATCCCGGGGCTAGCGTTTTTTCCACAGCCAGCGTGACCATCTGTCTATCTTTGTCGAGAGTGACCTTTGCTTGCTGAGCTATGCCCGCGTTCGTGATGGAGGCGCTCCGGAAATCAATCTCTGCGGCATTCAGCACAATCTCCGAGGTCGGCTTGAGAACACGAACGGAAATCGTCTCTTGCCCCGCGAATATGTTTTTCTCGAAGTCGGGAGTAAAGGTGAGTTTGTAATTGACCGGGCGAGCCAGTTCCGGCAGTCGCTGCGCAAAGCTAAGAAAAGAAGACAAAATAACACATAACAACACAAGACGTTTCGTCAAACGCGGTTCTCCTGCGCCAATTTTCTGCATTCAGTAATTTGCTCTCGATAGTACGAAACGAAGTAGGGTTCAGTTCCTTCAGGCGGGACTACTAGTGGCCAACCCACCGATGATCGTCTGTACGCACCGGGTCACCCCAAACCAGTACGGAATCTCTCTATAGTCTCTCACATCGAACACTGCCAGGTCTGCATCCTTGCCCGGTTCCACGCTGCCCTTGCGATCGGCGAGACCCAATGCCCAAGCCCCGTTAATCGTTGCGGCAGCAATCGCCTCGGCGGGTGACATTTTCATGTGCGTGCACGCCAGCGACATCGCCATCGGCATGCTGACGGTCGGCGACGTGCCCGGGTTGTAATCGGTCGCCAGCGCTACTGCTACGCCTGAGTCGATGAACTTGCGGGCTGGTGGATATTTTTCCAACCCAAGAAAATAATTCGCCCCAGGCACAAAAGTGACGACGGCATCGGACTTCGCGAGCGCCGCCACTTCACGGTCGCGAACATGATCCATGTGGTCCAGCGAAGCGGGCCGGCAACATTCCAGCGTCGATTCGATAAATCCCTCTTTGGGGGACGAAAGCTGGCCAAGATGAGCTCGAATGGCGAAGCCATGTTCCAGCGCCGCGCCAAATATCGTTGAACACTCGATTTCGGAAAAAGCCCCGCGATCACAAAAAACGTCAACGAACTTTGCCAGTTTTCGTTTGGCGACTGCGGGCAGCATCTCTTTACAGACGATCTCAACGTAGCTTTGTGAGCGTCCGCGATACTCCGGAGGCACTACATGCGCACCCAGAAAAGTCGGGATCACCGTTCCAGCCCACTGTTTGGCCGCCGCGCCGATCGCTTCGAGGGACTTCAACTCCGATTCGAGGCTGAGACCGTATCCCGATTTCGCCTCAACAGTAGTTGTGCCATGTTTCGCGAGGTCGCGAAGTACTGCCAGCACCTTTTGCGTCAGCGCCGCCTGACTGGCCTTGCGTACGCCTTCTAGGCTGGACTGTATGCCGCCGCCGGCCTCAGCAATCTGTTCGTAATTAGCGCCGGAAATCCTCTTTTCAAAATCAATTAGCCGCGGTTGCATGAACACGGGATGCGTGTGGGAATCTACAAACCCCGGCAGAACCACGGCCCCATCGCAATCGATCTCAGTGACCTTCTTCCGTTTCTTCTTCAGCCATGGATCGCGCAGAGCGTCTTTGGCTGTTCCTACCGAGACGATCTTGCCCCCTAAACAAAGGACTGCGGCGTCCTCAACGATGTCGATTTCGGAAAGGGAAGAGCCCCGGCGGGGTCCTCTCTGAGCTGAACGCAAGGTGAGAAGCTGACCGACGTTGATCAGCAGCAACGGTGGGGGTTTCAAACGATCACCATTTCAATCCTTGTTGTTCGAAGCAAGCGAGAAACCTACGGTTCCAGGCGGTTCCTACCTGAGAGCGCTGAGAGCCGACGGCCGACAGCTAGTTTCCCATCGGCACCTTCACGCCCTTCTTCTTCGCGAACTCCTTCGCTTGATCGTAACCCGCGTCCAGATGACGGATGACGCCCATTCCTGGATCAGTCGTCAGCACGCGCTCGATGCGCTTGGCCATCATGTCAGTGCCGTCCGCTACGGTCACCTGCCCCGCGTGCAGCGAGTATCCGATGCCAACGCCACCGCCGTTGTGAATCGAAACCCACGAGGCGCCCGCCGCAGTGTTGATCAAAGCATTCAGTAGAGGCCAGTCCGCGACCGCGTCGCTACCATCTTTCATGATTTCTGTCTCGCGGAACGGAGACGCGACCGAACCGCAATCCAGATGATCGCGTCCAATCACCACCGGCGCCTTGATCCTGCCCTTCTTTACGAGATTGTTAATCGCCAGCCCGAACTGCGCCCGCTCGCCATACCCCAGCCAGCAGATGCGTGCCGGCAGTCCCTGAAATTTGATCCGCTTGCGCGCGAGATCGATCCAGCGCCGGAGACTCTTATTTTCAGGGAACAACTCGAGCACAAGATCATCCGTGACCGCGATGTCCGACGCCTCGCCCGAAAGCGCCGCCCACCGGAACGGTCCGCGCCCTTCGCAAAATAGCGGACGAATATACTCCGGCACAAATCCCGGAAAGTCATACGCGTTTTTCACGCCGCGCTGAAACGCAAACGTCCTGATGTTGTTTCCGTAATCAAACGTTACCGCGCCCATTTTCTGCAGTCGCAGCATGCCTTCGACATGCCGGGCCATCGCATCGAGCGAGTGCTCCTGATACGCCTGTGGATCGCGTTTCCGCAGCTCGAGCGCTGCCTCAAACGTCATGCCATTTGGCACATAGCCATTCAATGGATC
The DNA here is from genome assembly GCA_046727255.1 of Acidobacteriota bacterium. Classification (GTDB taxonomy): domain Bacteria; phylum Acidobacteriota; class Terriglobia; order Terriglobales; family Acidobacteriaceae; genus Acidiflorens. The sequence continues at coordinate 5,800 of JBKPCG010000029.1, forward strand.
GTGTGCCGAGGTCTGATCTGTCAAGATGTCAGGCACCACGCCGCGTTCGGCCAATTCAGGAATCACATCCGCGCAATTTCCCACCAGCCCGACCGAAACATTCTCTTTCTTGCGCACGGCATTCTTCAGAATGCGCAGCGCTTCGTCTAAAGTCGTGACGAGAAAATCGCAATAGCCGGTCTTCAGCCGCTTCTTGATGCGTTCCGGATCAACATCAATCCCAAGAAACGCCGCGCTGGTCATTGTGGCTGCGAGTGGTTGAGCTCCACCCATGCCTCCCATGCCGCCCGAGACAATCAGCTTCCCGCTCAGATCGCCGCCAAAATGTTTCTCGCCCGCCGCGTTGAAGGTTTCGTAAGTGCCCTGGACGATCCCCTGCGATCCGATGTAGATCCACGACCCGGCAGTCATCTGTCCATACATCATCAGTCCGGCACGCTCGAGTTCGTTGAACTTCTCCCAGTTGGAAAAATGCCCGACCAGATTCGAATTTGCAATCAGCACCCGCGGCGCGTATTCATGTGTCGTGAAAACTCCCACCGGCTTGCCCGACTGCACCAGCAGCGTCTCGTCATTCTCAAGATTCTTCAGCGAATTGACGATGGCGTGATAGCAATCCCAATTGCGCGCTGCCTTGCCCGTCCCGCCATAAACGACCAGATCCTGCGGCCGCTCCGCTACCTCTTCGTCAAGATTGTTCATGAGCATCCGCATGGCTGCTTCCTGCTGCCATCCTTTGCAGGAAAGCGTGGTGCCACGGGGGGCACGGATGCGAGTGTAGGAGGATGTGTGCGCTTCGGTATCAACGGGCATGGGGATATGGTAGTTCGTTTGTCAGAAAGGATTCAAACCGAGTCCGCTTTTTCCTAAGACCTAATACCTGAGACCTGCTTTTCTACTCCCACTCAATCGTCCCCGGCGGCTTCGACGTAATGTCATACACCACCCGATTCACTCCGCGAACCTCATTCACAATCCGATTTGAAATAGTCTTAAGAACCTCATACGGCAGCGGCACCCAGTCCGCCGTCATACCGTCTTCAGAATGAACGGCGCGGACCGCACAAGTGTAAGCATAAGTCCGCTGATCGCCCATCACGCCTACCGACATCACCGGCAACAACACGGCGAACGACTGCCAGATCTTCTGATAAAGCCCAGCCTTCTTGATCTCGCCGACTACGATTTCGTCGCACTCCCGCAGCATGTCAGCGCGCTCTTTCGTGACCTCGCCCAAAATCCGCACCGCGAGGCCCGGCCCCGGAAACGGTTGCCGTTGCAGAATGTCTTCGGGCATTTCCAGATCACGCCCGATCCGCCGCACCTCGTCCTTGAACAAATCCTTCAAAGGCTCGATCAGCTTGAGCTTCATTTTGTCTGGCAGTCCGCCGACGTTGTGATGCGTTTTGATGACCTGTGACGGCCCACGCACCGAGCGCGATTCGATGACGTCGGGATAGAGCGTCCCCTGCACCAGCCACTCAACCGCGCCTTCTGTTTTCTCGATGCGGTGCGCCTCTTCGTCGAAGACAGCGATGAACTCATTGCCGATGATCTTCCGCTTCGTCTCCGGATTAGTCACACCCGCAAGCTTCTTCATGAAGCGCTCGGTAGCATCTACGGCGACCAGGTGGAGTCCCAGGTTGTCGCGCAGGTTCTGCTGAACTTTTTCGAATTCGTTTTTGCGCAGCGCTCCATTGTTGACGAAAACGCAAGTCAGCTGCGACTTGCCGGACGAATCGCGCAGCGCCCGATCCACCAGCACTGCCGCGACCGAAGAATCCACGCCACCCGAAAGCGCGCAGATCGCATGTCCGGTGCCAACCTGGGCTTTGACTGCGGCGACGGTTGAGTTTATGAAGTGCTGCCCAGTCCACGTCGGCTGCGCCCCGCAAATCTTCAAAGCAAAATTGCGCAGAATGTCGGCGCCCAGCGGCGTATGGTGTACCTCCGGATGAAACTGTACCGCCCACATCTTCTGTTCAGCGTTCTCAACTGCCGCGACTGCATTTGCCGTCTTCGCAGTCAAAGAAAATCCGGGCGGCAACTCTTCAGCCGAGTCGCCATGCGACATCCAGACGGAGAGCACTTTCGGCACACCCTCAAACAACCGGGACTCGGCGACGCGCTCGACGGTAGCGTGTCCGTACTCACGCTTCTCGGCTGGGCGCACTTTGCCGCCCAGCGCGTACACCATGAACTGCAGTCCGTAGCAAATGCCGAGCACGGGCACGCCCAGCTCAAGGACTTTCTTGTCGGCGTGAGGCGCGCCCTGGTCGTACACCGACGATGGGCCGCCTGATAGCACTATCCCCACCGGTGAGTAGCTGCGGATTTCCTCCAGGCTGGCGTTGAAGGGAAGCACGACCGAGAAGACCTTGTTTTCGCGGATGCGGCGCGCAATCAGTTGCGAATACTGCGCCCCGAAGTCGAGGACAACGATGGATTGGGTTTCCACGGATAAATGTCTCAAATCCGACCGAAAGTGTAAAGCGATTACAGCCTCCTGCATGAAAGGATGAGACTCAGCTCTCGGGCGCAATCCACACCGCTGGTTACCAGGGTGGCTAAAGAGGAATCCCGGAGTGCCGATGATCCGGTAGAGCAGTCTTGCGCCGCCTTCTCTAATGACGGATTGGCACAATGAAAAAGACAATACTTCTGGTGGAAGACAGCAAAGTCCAGAAACTGGCCGTCGAAAGGATTCTCTCCCAAGCGGGTACCTGGTGCTCCTGGCCGGTGACGACGAGGAAACGCTCCGTTTGGCGCGGGAAAGCGTTCCGGACCTGGTCTTGTTGGATCTGATGCTACCGGGGGTTGGAGGAGAAGAGGTGCTGTACGCACTGAAGAGAGATGCGCACACGGAGCAGATTCCGGTGATCGTCGTCAGCCATCTTCCACCAACCAATTTCGCCAACCTGAAGGCGGCCGGAGCGGCGGAGTACTTTCACAAGTTGAGATTCCTCGAAGATGACGAAGGAGAAGCCGCGTCCCTCGGGACGATCGATCGGGTCCTGCGTGAATCTGAGGGACGGAACGAGGCTGGAAAGCAGATGGCGCTGGGTGCCCGTCGTCCTTGACAGTGGGCCAATCCCGCGAGTTCCCACCGTCAGCGAACAACAATGTTGACCAACTTCGAGGGAACCACAATCACCTTCACGATCTGCTTGCCAGCGATGGCCATTTTCACCTTCTCATCAGCCAATGCGCGCTCACGGATGAGGTCTTCAGAAGCGCCGGCAGGCACCACGATCCGGCTGCGCAGCTTGCCGTTGATCTGCACCGGGATCTCAATCTCATCCAAAGCGGCCAGCGCCGCGTCATACTTCGGCCACGTCGCTTTGAGCAAATTGCTCGTCTCGCCGATCATCTCCCACAATTCGTGCGCGAGATAAGGCGCCATCGGGGCCAGCAGCAGCACGATGTTCCGCTGCACGTCCGCGATCAACGAAACGGGAATCGCACCCTTCGACTCGTCAGCGCCATGGGCTTCATTCAACAACTCCATGACGGCCGCTATGCAGGTATTGAAATGCCAGCGTCCCTGAAAGTCGTCGCCCACACGCTTGATGGTCTGGTACAGTTTGCGCTGGATTGCCCGCGCTTCCGGCGATAGATCCGAGGGTACGGGTGGTCGCCAGTCCGGATGTTCCGGCTGCGCATTGCGCACAAAAAACCGGTACACGCGCCCGAGAAATCGCTGAATGCCCTCAATCCCGGTGTCCTGCCAGTCCAGATCACGATCAGGAGGCGCGGCAAACAAGCTGTACAACCGCGCTGCATCGGCGCCGTAGCGGGCCACCATCTCGTCGGGAGACACAACGTTGCCGAAACTCTTCGACATCTTCGCGCCGTCTTTGATCACCATCCCCTGAGTGAACAGACGCTTCACGGGTTCGTCATTTTTCACCAGACCCATGTCGCGCATGAACTTGGTCCAGAAGCGGGAGTAAATCAGATGCAAAATGGCATGCTCTACGCCGCCGATGTACTGATCGATGCCCTCCGCCCCGAACCAGTATGCAATCGTCTTGGAGTCGAAGGGAGCCTTGTCGTTGTGCGCGTCGGCGTAGCGGTAGAAGTACCATGAGGAATCGACAAACGTATCCATAGTGTCGGTCTCGCGTCGCGCCGGACCGCCGCACTTCGGACAAGTCGTGTTCAAGAACTCAGGCACACTCAAGAGCGGCGAGCCGCCGGTGAGCGTGATATTCACTTTGTCGGGTAAAATCACCGGGAGATCTTTTTCCGCCACCGGCACGATGCCGTCTTTCTCGCAAAACACCATCGGGATGGGCGTACCCCAGTACCGCTGCCGGGAGACACCCCAGTCCTTCAATCGAAACGTGACGGTGGTTTTGCCGAAACCCTTCTCTTCGGCAAACGCCGACATCTTCTGAATCGCTTCCGCGCAGTTCAGGCCGCTGTACTGACCGGAGTTCACCAGAAATCCGTCAATGGTTGTAAACGGCAGCTGGGGTTCCGCCATCGTCTCTTCCGGATCGCTCGACTGCGGAAGAATAACGAGGCGAATCTCCAGCCCATATTTCTTGGCGAACTCATAATCGCGCTCATCGTGCGCGGGCACGCTCATGATCGCCCCCGTGCCATAGTCCATCAGGATGTAATTCGCCACCCACACGGGCACGGTCTCGCCATTGAACGGATTCTTCGCATACCGGCCGGTAAACACGCCATGCTTTTCAATCTCGCCAATGTCGCCAACTTCTTTCGCTTTGCGCTGCTCAGCAATGAGTTGATCAACCTTGGCGCGCAAGTCGGCATCGCGCGCCGTCATGTCTTTAACGATGGGATGTTCCGGCGCCAATTGAAGCGAAGTCGCTCCATAAATCGTATCCACTCGCGTAGTGAAAACCGTAATCGTCGATCCCGCCGGCCCCACGGTGCCGCCCAAATCGAAATCCACCAGCGCGCCCTCGCTGCGCCCGATCCAGTTGCGCTGCATGATCCGGACTTTTTCCGGCCAACCCTCCAGTTTGTCCAGATCGCGCAACAACTCGTCCGCGTATTTTGTGATCCGTAAAAACCATTGCTCCAGCTCACGCTGCTCGACCAGAGTATCTTCATGCCGCCAGCAATTCCCGTTGACCACTTGTTCATTCGCCAGCACCGTACAGCACTGCGGACACCAGTTGACCTTGCTCTTCTTGCGATACGCCAATCCCTGTTCGTACATCTTCAGAAAGAACCACTGATTCCAACGGTAGTACTCCGGGAGGCAAGTCGTAACTTCGCGCGACCAGTCGTAGGCAAAGCCCAGACGGTTCATCTGCGTCTTCATGGCCGCGATATTCGAAAGCGTCCACTCCTTCGGCGGCGTGTCGTTCTTGATTGCCGCGTTCTCCGCGGGCAGGCCGAACGAATCCCATCCCATCGGATGCAGCACGTTGTACCCGTTCATCCACATGTAGCGCGCCAGCGCATCGCCGATCGCATAGTTGCGCACGTGTCCCATGTGAAGCGCGCCCGAAGGGTAGGGAAGCATCTCGAGCACGTAATACTTCGGCTTGGTGGATTTTGACTCGGCAGCATAGAGTGATGGATCGCTTTGCCAGCGGTCAAACCACTTCTGCTCGATACGCTGCGCGTCGTAGCGCTCCTCGCGGGTTGTGGTTACGGATTTTTCTTCCTGAGGCATAGAGAGGTTCGTCATCGCAAAGATAAACCTATATTTTACATGCCGAACCCATCAGCGAGACGCTGCCTGCCACGTCTCACGAGGGCTGGCCGGAAGGACTCTTGGGATCGCGGGCGCCGAAGAAATATCGCTCCACGCCGGGACCTCCACGATAGAGCCATCGGGCGGCCGCAACCAGCGCAACGATTCGCAATGCAAGGAGCGAAATCGAGAGGACGTCACGGTCGCGCCAGTAGGTTTGTGAGCCTAGTGCAGTTAGATGGGTTCGGTCGTGGACAAGCGAGATGACGCTTGAAGGAAGATGTGTCATCTCAATGAGAGCCCAGCAGAGCAGATAGAAAGCCACCGCCCGGCTGACAATTGTGACCACTTCTCTTGCAGACACGCGTCCTCCTTGAACCCCTTTGCACTATTATGCCTCACCTAGCTTCCAGCCAAGATCCCCAGCGATTAACAATCCTGGCCAAGTTTCAGCTGCAGATGTTATATCGAAGACCGAGCGTGCCGCGTGTCCTGGCTGTGGTCTTCATTTCACGAGTCCCTTTAAGGCCTCCACATTCCGCAGATCATCCCCCGGCTCGTCAATCGGCGTCTCGGCGATGAATGCGGCGCGCTTCAACCTCGGATCATTCAACAGGACGCGGAACACCTCCAATCCAAGCTTGCCGCGACCGATGTGCTCGTGCCGGTCCAGTCGCGACCCGCGTTCCGCCTTTGCGTCGTTGCAATGCCAAACACGTACATTCTTGAGCCCGACTGTACGGTCAAGATGCTCCAGCGTCAGGTCGCGGCCTTCCGCAGTCACAATGTCGTATCCCGCAACGTGAGTATGGCAAGTATCGATACACGCACCCACCGGCACAGTGCCCCGTAAGAGTTCGAGCAACTCCGCCACCTGCTCAAACGTGCCACCCAGGGAAAACTCCGCGCCCGCGGTGTTCTCAATGAGAATCGTCAGCCCGCTCTTGGCAATGTCCAAGTCCGCGCTGGCTGCTGCGATCGATTCTGTCACGCGTGCCAGACCTTCTTCCCGGCTCGCACCGCGAAACGACCCAGGATGCAGCACCAGATACTCCGCGCACAGCGCCAGCGCTCGCTCCAACTCGCCCCGAAACGCCTCGATCGACTTCTTTAGAAACGGAGCATTCGTCCCCGCCAGATTGATCAAATAATTCGAATGAATGACGAGCGGCTTGAGGTCATATTTCTGCCGCAGGCAGTTCATGGTTTGGCACTGACCGCGTCCCAGGGTGTAAGGCTGCCATTGCCGAGGGCTGGTGGAAAAGATCTGAAACGTATTACAGCCCAGCCGGTATGCTCTTTCGGCCGCGTTTTCCACGCCCGCGGCGATCGAGGTGTGGATGCCGATCCGCCGCGATGTCCGCTCCGGAGCCGTCGTCGTTGCCGGCCACTTCAGCGGATCCTTCTCTCTACCTCGAAACACAGCCATAGGCGCGACATTAGATTAGCTTACCGTGGGTCGCCGAGTGCTCCCATTGCCGTCATCTACTGCGACCGTTACACTCTTAATTGCAGGTTTCTCACATGCTAATTGTGATGCGGGCGCAGGCCACGGAAGAACAGATCCGCGCAGTCTGCGAAAAAGTCGAATCTCTTGGATATCGCGCCCACCCCATGCCGGGCGCGCAACGCACCGCCATCGGCATCACCGGCAACAAGGGAGAGGTCGAGGCAGGCACGCTCGAAGAAATGCCGGGCGTGCAGGAACTGATCCGCGTCTCAAAGCCCTACAAACTCGTAAGTCGCGACGCAAAGCCCGATAACTCGGTAATCAGGTTTCCAGGTTCGCCCGTCACCATCGGCGGCGCCGATCTTGTCATTATGGCGGGCCCCTGCGGCATAGAGAGCCGTGACCAGGCTTTCGCGACTGCTGAACGTGTGGCCCGCGCCGGAGCCCAGTTTTTCCGCGGAGGCGCTTACAAGCCCCGCACCTCTCCTTATTCATTTCAGGGACTCGGCGAAGAAGGTCTGAAGATCATGGCCGAGATCCGCGACCGCTTCGGCCTGTTGATTGTCACCGAAGCCGTGGATTACGAGTCACTCGATCTGGTCGAGAAGTACGCCGACATGATCCAGATTGGCGCCCGCAACATGCAAAATTTCTCGTTGCTGAAGCGTGCCGGACGCGCCCGCAAGCCCGTTCTGCTAAAGCGAGGGATTGCCGCCACGCTCGAAGAGTTCCTGATGGCCGCCGAATACATCATGAGCGAAGGCAATTACAACGTCGTGCTCTGCGAGCGCGGTGTCCGCACTTTTGCCGACCACACTCGCAACACGCTCGACCTCAGCGTCGTACCCGCCGTCCAGCGCCTGAGCCATCTGCCCATCGTCGTCGACCCCAGCCACGGTACCGGAAAGCGCAACAAAGTCACGCCGCTATCCCGCGCGGCCGTCGCCGTCGGCGCTGATGGCCTAATCATCGAAGTGCACAACGATCCCGATCGCGCGCTTTCCGATGGCATGCAGTCGCTCTATCCTGAGCAATTCGACGCGCTGATGGTACAGGTTAGGCAGATCGCGGCCGTCTTGGGGCGGAACGTCGCCGAGGTTGGAACACCCGCAGCCACGGCGGTGTCGAAGTAGCAGTAATCGCAGAAGTTTTACAGACTGTCATCCCGAGCGAAGCGAGGAATCTGCAGTCCGCCGGTATCGAATAAAATGCTCGCGTTGCCCTAACTGACCTTGCGTAAACTCCTCTTCATAGCAGTCCTGCTCCCCCTGCTGGCCGCCGGCGGATGGTGGTATTTTCACGAGCGCAGCCTGCCCGCGGGGCCATTCTACCGCGAGTACGCCTACATCACGAACGGGAAGAGCAATACCGTCACGGTCATCGACCTACGGACCTTTCAGCCGGTGCGCACTCTTTCGGTAGGGGCGGAGCCGACCGGCGTTACGGCCAATCCCAAACGAAATGAAATTTACGTGGTCAACGCCGGCTCTAGCAACGTCAGCGTGATCGACGCCGAACAGAACAAAGTCGTCGCCACTATTGGCGTCCACGGACGCCCCTACTTCATCGACGTCTCGCCCGACGGCAGCCGCGCCTATGTGGCCAATTCCGGCTCCGCAAATGTCTCGGTGCTTGACCTTGACCACCGCGCGGTAGCGGCCACCATCCGGGTGGGTCCGAGCCCCGGCCTGGCGCGCATCTCGCCCGACGGCTCGACCGTGATCGTAACCAATCGTGCCGACAGCACTGTCTCGGTTATCGACACCGCGCGCCTGACTGTGCGCTCGGTGATTGCCGTCTGCATGAATCCTGAAGACATTGCTATCTTGCCCGACTCGACGAAAGCGTTCATCTCCTGTTCTGTGCCCGGGCAGGTGGCCAGCATTGATCTGAAGAGGGATAAGCTGCTTGCGCTGCTGGACGTCGGCAAGTCTCCGGTCAGCCTCGCGCTCAAGCCGGACGGCGGCGAGCTGATCACCTGCAACTTCGGAGCCGACAGTATCTCCATCATCGAAACCACGCCCAATGAAGTCCTGAGCAGCTCGCTCATCGGCTCGCAGCCCGTGCGCGCGGTCGTGTCGCTCGATAATTCTCGCCTCTACGTTTCAAATTTTGGCGCGAACAGTATCGCGGTCTACGACATAGACATTGGCAAAGTCATCGCCGTGCTCCCCGTCGGGGCGCATCCCGACGCACTCGCCCTCTCGCAGAGCCAGAATTACCTGCTCGTCCTCAACTCCGCTTCGGGAGACGTAGCCGTAATCCAAAAGCGCAAGCCGAAAAAACTGGAGCCCTCGGAGTACGCGTTGCTGACCATCATCCCCGTCGGCATGCAGCCAAATCAGATCGTGGTGAAGTCGTTCTTGCTGACCAAGCCCACGGCGGAAGGACGTTAGCTCGTCGCGAGTCAAAGAAATGTGTGGCGCGGGCGCCCGCGTGGGGGTGTCCCCCGGGGACACAGTTATTCTTGCTTCGGAGTCGCCATCTCGGTCAACCGATGAAACCCCGACCGGTGTAGCGCAAACAGGATCGCCCAGCCAATTACTCCGGCCAGGTAAGCACCCGTGAAGATCACCAACAGCGCGGGAAAAAAAGTAAAATGCGCCGGCTGGATCGGTCCCACATGTGGGTTGACGTCGGGAACCGAGGCGCGAATGGCCGTCGCTTTCTCAATCGCGAGCACGGTCCCGGCCAGAATAAACGCCATCAACAGAGGCGCGGATTTGGGGAAACGGAATTCGGAACGCATGGTAAACCTCCTTGACGGAAAGAGCTCCCAGGAACGGGAACCAGTGATGGACCGGACGCGCTCGTTGAAAGCGCCAATCAGCAAGCCCTCGAGCTCTCGAGCGTAAAACGCGGCGCGCACCAGGAGCCCCTTGTCCGAGGACCCAGCTCGCGCTTCGTGAAAAACGGCCAACATCTCGTCGCCGAACTCAACGCGATGGGGGGTGGGATACAGGTGCAGGAGGCAGCGGTACGCTGAAAACATCGTCAGGTCTCCTTCTGCGCTGCCCGCAAGCTGGCGAGCCGGGTGAGGTGTTTGAGCCGACGGACCTCGGTCTGCAGGTTGCGGCGACCGCCGGGCGTAAGCCGATAAGCCTGCCGTCCACGAGAACTCTCCTCCTCTTCGAACCGAGTGATCCAGCCATCGTCGAGCAAGCGACGGAGGGCACCGTAGAGAGTGCCGGTGGAGAGAGTAACCCGCCCGTCACTCATCTCCGAGACGTCCTTGAGGATCGCATAGCCGTGGCGGGGCTGCCCGGCCAGGCTGAGCAAAATCAGCAGCACTGGCTCGCTCAGGGGAAGCGGTTCCATTATGACCTCCAACGTCATGTCGTATGACGACATATTGAACCAAAGGGTTGGCTGAGTCAACCGGAAATGGGCGCGCCAAACGCTCATTTCTTAAGGGATTGGAATTCCACCCTTTGTCGCAGTTGGGATTCTCTTTGATCTATTGATATATTCTGCTCAGCGACCCGTTCCGACACGAGCGCTTCGGAAATGTTCCAGGATTGCTTCGGCTTGAGACTTCGTCACCACCGCCGACAGCGCCGCCAGATCCGCCTGCTTGACCGCTTGCAGGCTGCCAAAGTGTTCGAGAAGGCGCCGCGTAGTGGATTCGCCAACGCCGGGGATCTCGCGTAGTTCGGTGGCGCGGTCGCGGATCTGGCGACGTTTGCGGTGGAAGGTCACGGCGAAGCGATGGGCTTCGTCGCGGATCATCTGCACCAAGTGAAGCACGGGAGAATGATGGTCGAGCACGACCGGATCATCTTCCTGTCCGAAGACGTAAATGATCTCTTCGCGCTTTGCGATCGAAGCGAGCGGCTGATTGATGATCTCGAGGGCTTCGAGGGCCTGGGCGGCGGCGTGGAGTTGTCCGATGCCCCCGTCGATCAGCACCAGGCTGGGCAGGAGCTTTTTTTCTTCCTGCAACCGCTTGTAGCGGCGCGTGACGACTTCGCGCATGGAGGCGAAATCATCGACGCCTTCGACCGTCTTGATAATGAACTTTCGGTAATCGGATTTCTTCATCTTGCCGTCTTCCCACACCACCATCGAGGCGACGGTTTCCGCGCCCTGAATGTGCGAAATGTCAAAGCACTCGATCCGCTTGGGCAGTTCGGGCAGGGCGAGAGCGTCCTGGAACGCTTCCTGGATCAAGCGCGCATTGGGCTTCATGACGCGGAAGCGCTGGTCATAAGACTGCTTGGCATTGTTGCCGGCGAGATCGATCAGCTCGCGCTTGTCGCCCCGCTGCGGGACGGCGATGTGGACTCGCGTGGCCCGCCCGCCTTCGCCCGCCAACTGTTCACTGAGCGCGTCTTCGAGTTCTTCGCGGTCTTCGAAATCCACCGGAACGTAGATGTTCCTCGGCACATAGGGCTGACCCAGGTAAAGCTGCTTCAGGAGGGCAGAGAAAAGCTCTCCCGGATTGAACTGTGTGGGTCTCTGACCCGCCATGACTGGGTCAGAGACCCGGTCCCACGTGGGCTCGGCAAATTCTGGCAGTTCCTCCCAGAAGAATTCGCGGCGGTCCAGCACCTTGCCGCCGCGCATATGAAACAGGTTCACGGCGACCATCTCGTTTTCGTAGTGATAGCCGAAGACGTCGGCGTCATCGCCTTCGACGGCTGCGATCCGCTGTTTCTCCTGCAATTGCTCGACGGTCGAGATCAGATCGCGGCATTTCGCGGCGCGTTCGAACTCCTGTGCATTTGCCGCTTCCGCCATACGCGCGCGCAGCGACTTCACCAGATCGGTCTGGCGACCTTCAAGGAACAGCTTCACGTCGCGTACGGCTTCCTGATAAATCTCGGGAGGGGTCAGCCCTTCCACGCACGGACCAAGGCAGCGCTTGATATAGAACTGCAAACACGGCCGGGGATGAAAGCGGGTCAGATCCACCTTGCACGACGGAACCAGAAAGTGGCGATGAATCAAGTCCACAATGCGATAGGCAAGATTGGCAGGGAAGTAGGGACCGTAGTAAGCGCTGCCATCTTTGCGGAGGCGGCGCGTCACATACACACGTGGAAAGCGCTCGCCGAGCGTGAGCTTGATGTAGGGATAAGTTTTATCGTCGCGCAGGAGAATATTAAATCGCGGCTTCTTCTGCTTGATGAGGTGATTCTCGAGCGCGAGTGCCTCTTTATTATTGGCGAGGACGAGGTAGTCAACGTCGACCGCTTCGCGAACCAGCGTCCCGGTTTTGGCATCTTCCCATCGACCTTCATGAAAGTAGGATGCCACCCTCGAACGCAGGTTCTTCGCCTTGCCGACATAGATGACCTCGCCCTCGGCGTTCTTGTAGAGGTACACGCCGGGCGAAATCGGAAGGGTACGGATTTTCTGGGCCAGGTCCATGAATGGGATCGATCAGGATTCTAAAGGATAGATGGGATGAAGGTGGACAACGATGCAAGATGCAATCGACGCTCCGAGCGGCGTGGGCTGCATCCTGCGCCGCTGGGACAGGTTCTAGCTCGCCCAGCCCTTCACGAACTCAATCAAACTCCGCACCGCGATTCCCGACGGCCCCTTCGCAATCCACGGTTTCGCTTCTTCCATCCAGGCGGTGCCGGCGATGTCGAGATGAATCCACGGAGTGTCTTCGGCGAATTCTTTAAGAAACATCGCTGCGGAAACTGCGCCGCCCCAGCGCCCGCCGGAGTTCACGATATCGGCGATGTTCGAGTTGATGATCTCTTTGTATTCGTCGTCGAGTGGTAGTCGCCACATCTTTTCGCCAGCCTGCTTGTTGGCTTGCGCGAAGCGGTCGTACATCTGGTCGTCGCTGGCGAAGATGCCGGCGTTGACGTAGCCCAGCGCGACTACGACGGCGCCGGTGAGAGTTGCCGCGTCCACGATGTGCGTGCATCCCAACTGCCGGGCGTAGCAAAGGCCATCGGCTAATACGAGGCGGCCTTCGGCGTCAGTATTAATGATCTCGATCGACTTGCCGGACATGGCAATCTGAACGTCGCCAGGTTTCTGCGCCTTGCCCGAAGGCATGTTTTCGGTGGCGCACACGATCGCGGTGACCTTCACCTTGGGCTTGAGAAGCGCGATCGCACGCATGACCCCGATCATGGTTGCTCCGCCTGCCATGTCGTACTTCATCTTCTCCATGCCGTCGGCAGGCTTGATAGAGATACCGCCGGTGTCGAACGTGATCCCTTTGCCGACTAGGCCCAGATACGGTTTTTCCGGAGCGCCAGCGGGTTCGTAGCGCAACACGATCAATGCGGGAGGTTCATCGGATCCCTGGGCAACGCCCCAGAATGCACCCATTCTCAGTTCTTTGATTTTTTCGGCACCGTAGACTTCGCATTTCAACCCGACCTCAGCAGCCATTTTCTTGGCGCGCTCGGCCATCATGGTGGGCGTCATCCGGTTGGAGGGTTCGTTTACCAGGTCACGAGTAAATGTTTGCGACTCGCCGACGACACGGCCAATATGCAATGCTTGTTCGAGCGCCGCTTGATCGCCGCGCGCGACAATCGTCACGGAGTCAATCTTCTGATCCTTGCGATCGCTCTTGTAGTAGTCGGGGTCGAAATCGCCGACATATACTCCTTCCACGACCGCGCGGACTCCTTCCGCCGCGCCCGCGCCGTTGTCGGGGAGGGCAATCGCGAAACTCCGAATGCTTTTGCCCTTGAGCGTCCGCACGGCTGCGCCCGCGAGTTTGCGCAGTTCCGCCGCCGAAAAAGTCTTGGCCTTCCCGCCACCCAGCAGCAACAAGCGCTTTGCTTTCAGTCCTGCCGGACGATGAATCAAGGTCGCTTCGAAAATCTTGCCGGTAGCTTCGCCGCTCGCAATCACGTCCTTGGCGGCCTCGCGAACCGGGGTGTCTCCGCAGTTCACCATTGCCGCGGTCTTGTCTTTTTCGCCCTGGTCAAGTACCACCGCGACCAGACATTCGGTTTCCACTTGGGAAGGTGCAGTAACAGAAAGATTTGTGTTCATGATTATCTTTTTAGTATCCACGGTGAGAGGGGGAACGCGCAACCCAACTCAAGTAGCGTTGCGACGGTTGGGTCAACGTCGCTGGAACCTCTTACCACTGGCCTTTCGCGGCTCAACCCCCAGAGAGAACTGCTCCGCACAAACGTATGCCAATGCCGAACTGGATCTGTGGACAACTCTCAAGGGATGAACGATACGGCGCGAGAAAGGGGAGGGGCGGGACTTTCGTCCCGCCCCTTTTTCTTTGCAGCGGTGATCGGAAGCTAGTCTAGCTTCCGGTTCCCGTGAGACTGGTACTCGCCGGGCTCCCGCCGCCATTGTTCTTGACGTTCAGCTTGGCGGCACGCTTGCCAGTCGTTATTGGTTTGAACTCCACGCCAACCGAGCAGCTCGCGCCGCCAGCAATCGTGGCGCCGCAGGTGTTCGAGGAGATCAGGTAGTCGCCCGCGGCCGTTCCCGCGAAAGCGATGCTGGTGATGGTCACCGTGATCGAGTTCAGGTTTGTCACGGTAACGATTTGCTCCGAACTGGTGTTGCCGACCGCGACTGTTCCGAAGTTCAGGGAAGTCGGCGAGACTACGACCGACTGTCCAGTACCGGAGAGAGCAACGGTTTGCGGGCTGCCAGGCGCATTGTCATTGAACGACAACGTGCCTTTGCGTGCACCCTTCTTGGTGGGTGTAAACGTCACGCTGACAGCGCAATTCGCACCGGCGTCTACGGTCGCTCCGCAGGTGTTGTTCGAAATGCTGAAGTCGCCGCTGGCAGTGATGCTGGAGATGTTCAGCGTGGCGCTGCCGACGTTGGTGAGCGTAACGGTTTGGGGTGCGCTGGTCTGTCCAATTCCCACCTTCTTGAAGTTCAGAGCTGACGCCGAGAGCGAAACCGCCGGACCACCGCCGCCACCGCAGCCCGTGAACTTGAAGTTAGCGATACGCGTGTTCCAGCTGAAACTGCCGGTCGTCTTGCTGTACTCCTGGGTGTACCAGAACGTGCAATCATCGGCCGGATCAATCGTCATCGCGCTGTAATCTCCCCAACGGGTTGGACTGGTCTGGGAGCCGCTGCCGTTCACGATCACCTGCTCAGTCTGCATCGTTCCGACAGGGTCACCCGGATTGCGTCCAGTAAAGAAGACTGAAGGGAAGACCGTGCTGCTGCCCTCGGTGTACCCCAGGCCGATATTGCCGTTCTGGTCCATGGCGATGCTGCCCATCCAGCGCGTATTCGAATCAGGAGCGAAGGTGCCCTGTTGGAACACGGTCGGAGAGCCGTTGGGATCGCGGATTTCGTACCAGCGATATCCGGTGGTGATGGTGTGGCTCGTGACCAGAGCCTCATGGCCGTCAGCAAACTTGCGGTAGGCCAGCCGGTACATCAAGCGGTCGCCCAGCATATCCAACTTGTTGGTAGTTCCGGGCTGCGCGACGCAAGTGCGGTTGCACCCCTGCGTGAAAGCAGCAACTGCTAGAGCAGTCGGTCCGGTAAAAGTGGAGTTGGCGGGGACTGCGAAGTCCACGTGGAATTTCCACAAGTTGAGCTTATTGATGCCGAAGTCCACGAAGAAACCGGGTTCCCCCGCGGCGGGTTGAATCGTGCCATCCATGTCGGAGGGCAGCAACGTGCTGAAAGCGTTGGACTGCTGGAAGCACTGGATGGTGGCTGCTGCGCCAGCCAGCATCGCGTTGCGGTCCATCGCGCAGGCATTTGGACCTGTGAAGCTTTGGCCATTGAGAAAATTGTTGAATGAAATGTAATAAGCGTCCGGCCACACACCCAGTTTCGGGTAGTCATTAAACTGATTCCCAAATGCGAAGGAATACCGGTTGTAGCTGCCGGTAGCGTCGGATGTGGTTGAAACCGCTACGCACTGCAAGAAGGGAGGAGTGCCGGCGCCGACAGCAAACTGCGTTAGGACCCAGCGATTCGCGATCTTGTCATACTGCACGATGGGATCGCCGCTGTTGTTGGTCTGGCAGGGGCCCCCGAAGCCCGCCCAGATAGAATTACCAAACGCCGGCGACCCGATGATCGCGCCGGTATTCTTGTTGAAAACGGCAAACTCAAGATTGACCCATTGCACGTACTGGGTCGCACCCACCGCGCCATTGGTATCGGGCGGCGCCGCTTGCAGCACGAATCCGTACTGTCCCAGGCCCAGCCCTTCAAAATTCAGACCGAGCGTCGCGTTGACATTCGGCAGAACCTGTTCCTGCAGGGCGGCGTCCGGGACGGCGCTGACTTGCGCCGACCGATCGGGTCCAGTGGAAAGGATGTTGAGGATGCGCGGCGAAAACGGATTTGGCTGGGCAGGGGTCATGGCTTGCAGGTCTGCCAGCGGCAGCGAGGTGTCATGCTTCACTTCGCGGTATACGTGAACCGTACTCTGGGCAACAGATAGGGCCGGCACAACAAGAGACAGCATCGCGGCGGTACAGAGAACCGCCCAATAGGACTGAGAGAACCTTCTCGTCATAGTGCGCTCCGATAAATGACAACTGGGGTGAGGTGAATTTCTCTTTGGCTGCACGGGTCTGGCGGGGGAAACAACTACTAGCGCACATAGTATTACATCGCTTTCAGCGAAAAAGCACGCAAAATCAGCGGCTCTGTGCGATTTCTGATGGAGTGGAATTTTGTTGCGTTCTCGGAGGAACTCGGCTGGAAAGCGGTCATTTCTACGACATGGGCTGTTCTACGACATGGGCTGTGTCCAAAACCGCAATTCTTTGCACACATCCCATAATCGTTTGGCTTCACACCGAAACCCGGACCGTCAACGGCCCTTCTGTCCGCGCACGATGGCTTCGCGCGCTTCGCGGTCGGCCGTGCGGCGACGCTCGGTTTCCCGTTTGTCCCATTGCTGTTTGCCCCGAGCCAAAGCCAGTTCGACTTTCACTCTGCCATTCTTGAAGTACATGCGGGTGGGGATTAGCGTTAGGCCTTTCTGTTGCGTTTTACCAATCAGTTTCCGAATCTCTTCCTGGTGAACCAGAAGTTTGCGGGTGCGCACCGCGGCATGGTTGGAATAGCTGCCGTGTTCGTATGGACTGATGTGGCAGTTCAGCAACCAGAGTTCGTTGTCTTTCACCAGTCCATAGGCATCCTTGAGATTGGCTTTACCACTCCGGATCGCCTTCACTTCGGTGCCGGTGAGGACCACGCCTGCTTCAAATTTTTCGAGCAAGAAGTAGTTGTGTCCCGCGTTCCTGTTAACACTGGCATCTCTTTCTCCCGAGGCGGTCGGTTGCCGGCGCGGATTCTTTTCCGGACCGGAGCGCGTCTGATGGGTCGTTTGCTTGGCCATGATGCTGAAGAGAAAGTAACAGAAAAGCAGGTAGCAGGCGGCAGTCGGCCGGGGCGGGTTCAGATCTAAAGACATTTTGAAGGAGACAGCGTCTGACTTTACTGAGGCTCCGGTTTTGCTGCCATCTGCCCGCTGCGATCTGCCACCTGCAACTGAAAGGACAGGTACCAATGAGTGTAAACACCTACCTACCAATCACTTCGGGCCTAAGTTGAGGCGATGCTATAATCCGATTTTCCAGTACTTTTCGGGTGTGACGGCCGCCTTGAGCCCTGGCCCGTTGCTCGGGCGCTGGATCCCCACGGGCGGATGCAAGCCGCCCGCGAGAGAGATTTTTACAGAGGACCGTTTGATGACACGTCTGACCCGTCCGGCCCTGTTCCTGGTGCTCCTGTGCCTCAGCCTCCCCGCCCTTGCCGACCAGGCCAAAACGCTGTATGACAAGGGCGCCGACGCCGAGGCGCGTCAGAACTACGAGCAGGCCTGTGACTTTTACAAACAAGCGTACGCGCTCAAGCCCAAAGATCTGAAATATCGCTCCTCCTACGAGCGCACCAGATTTCTCTCCGCCGCCTCGCATGTACACCGCGGCCAGATCTTGCGTGACGCCGGCAAGCTCGACGAAGCGCTGGTGGAATTCCAGAAGGCCATCGAAATCGATCCCTCTTCTTTCATCGCGCAGCAGGAAATGCGCCGCACCCAGCAGATGATTCGGGAGGCGCAGAATCCAACCCCGCAAGCTTCGGCCGGAGCGACCGCACTGCGAAGGCGGCTGGATTCAGCACAGGGACCGGTCGAACTCGCGCCTATTTCCAACGTTCCCATCACCCTCAAGCTCACCGAAGATACCAAGGTGATCTACGAGACGATCGGGAAACTGGCCGGCATCAACGTGCTCTTTGATCCCGATTACACTTCGCGGCGGGTGCGAATTGAACTCAACGGAGTAACCCTGGAAGACGCGCTCGAGGTGGTCTCCTTCGAAACCAAAACCTTCTGGCGTCCAGTGACGCCTAACACCATCTTTGTCGCGCAAGACAATCCTGCCAAGCGGAAAGAGCTGGAACAAAACGTCATCAAAACTTTTTACTTATCGAATCTTTCCCAGCCCACCGAATTGCAGGATGTAGTCAATGCCATGCGGACCATCCTCGAGGTCAGCCGCATTCAGCAGTTGCCCTCGCAGGGAGCGATCGTGGTGCGCGGCACGCCCGACCAGATGGCGCTCGCTCAGAAGCTAATCGATGATCTCGACAAGGCCAAGCCCGAAGTGTTGGTGGAAGTCGCAGTCATGCAAGTCAGCCGCGACAAGATGCATAACCTTGGCATCAGCCCGCCCACCAGTGCCACGGTGCAGCTGCAGCCCAACATCACCAACAACACTGGTACAGGAACCGGCACTGGCACAGGCACGGGCACCGGCACCGGCACCGGCACCGGCACGCAGACCTCGAACGGCATCAACCTGAACCGCCTTGCGAATCTCGATGCCACCGACTTTCAGGTGACCATTCCGCCGGCCACCGCCACGGCGCTGTTGAGCGACAGCAACACCAAGCTCATCCAGAATCCGCAGATCCGCGCTTTGGACGGGCAGAAGGCGACGCTGAAGATCGGCGATCGCGTGCCGGTAGCGACCGGTTCGTTTCAGCCCGGCATTGGTGGAGTGGGAGTCAATCCGCTCGTCAATACCCAGTTTCAGTATTTGGATGTAGGCGTCAACATCGATATCACTCCCCGCGTGCATGCGGGACGGGAAGTTACTCTGAAGATGACGCTCGACATCTCGGCGGTGACTTCGCGCGTGAACATTGGCGGCATCGATCAGCCCGTCATCGGCCAACGCAAGATCGAGCATGAAATCCGCCTCAAGGATGGTGAGGTGAACTTACTGGGCGGGATCCTCGAGGACCAGCAGACGAAGTCCTTGAGCGGGATTCCGGGCCTCGCTTCCATACCCCTGTTGAAGTATCTGTTTTCGCAGACCAACACCGAACATCGCGAGAACGAAATCGTCTTTGTGCTGATCCCGCATATCATCCGAGGACCGGAAGGCTCGCGCTCCAATCTCGACATGCTCGACGTAGGCACGGCCAACGCGTTGGAATTGCGGCGGACGAGCAGCAGACCCGCCGCACCGGTGCCATCGGGAGCGCAGGGTATAAGTCTACAGCCCCAACCGCAGACGCAGCAGCCGCAGCCGGCCACGCCACCACCCGTGACGCCACCTCCGACGCCCAACCCGCAAGCGCCTCCAACCGAGACCGGTGCTGGTGGGGCGTTCCTGTTTGATCCGCCCGCGCTGACCCAAGCCAAGGGCGCGACTTTCACCGTGAACGTCATGGTCTCGGGCGGCCAGAACGTGTATTCCGTACCCTTGCAGCTCAACTATGATCCCAACCAGCTGCAGGTGGTCAATGTCTCCAACGGCGGATTCCTGTCGCAGGACGGCCAGGCCGTGGCCCTCGTGCACCGCGATGATCCTTCCACCGGAACACTGCAAGTCACGGCCACACGTCCGCCCGGAGCGGGCGGCGTCTCCGGCCAGGGAGCGGTGGTCACGCTCACCTTCATGGCGAAGTCGCCGGGACAATCTGCGTTGACCATCACGCGCGGCGGCGCCCGCGATCCCGCCATGCAAGCCATCACCATGAACGGAGCGCAGGCCGCTGTCACCGTGCAGTAAAAAATCGTAGAGACGCGGCGCGCCGCGTCTCTCTATGTCAGCCAATGATGCCGGCAATAGTGAGTTCGGTTATGACCCGATCAACCAAGCAGCGGAAAGCGATCTCTCTCCATCAGCGCGGCTTCACGCTGATCGAACTGATCGTCGCCACTGCGATCCTGCTGATCCTTACTGGACTGGCAATCCCGCTCGTGCGCGTCACCATTCAGCGCGAGCGGGAACGTGAACTCCGTTACGACCTCTGGATGATGCGCGATGCCATCGATCGCTATAAAGATGCCGCCGACCGCGGCGCCTTCCAGACCAAAGTGGGAAGCGAAAACTATCCGCCGGATCTCGACACGTTGGTGACGGGCGTGGATGCTGGCGGCAAGAAGCTGAAGTTCCTGCGCAAGATTCCGATTGATCCTATGACCGGCCAGGCGGAGTGGGGCATGCGTTCCATGCAGGACGACGCCACCTCCGATTCCTGGGGAGGCCAGAACGTCTTCGACGTTTACAGCAAGTCGCAGGGCACAGCTCTGGACGACTCGAAATACAAGGACTGGTAGATGATAATCAGGCTCAGATCGAGCGAGCGCGGTTTTACGCTGATCGAAATGGTAGTAGTTATCAGCCTGATTCTCGTCCTGTTGTCCATCGCGCTGCCCATGTACAACCAGAGCATTCTCCGAGCCAAGGAGTCCACGCTCCGCCAGGATTTGTTCACGTTGCGTCATGTGATTCAGCAATACACGCTCGACAAACAGAAGGCTCCGCAGGCTCTCGATGATCTGGTCGCGGCCCACTACCTGAAATTCATTCCCAAAGATCCCATGACCGGGCGAAACGATACCTGGCAGGTCGAGCAGGAAGACTCCATCATGTCCCCGGACCAGACGCAGCCCGGAATCATTGATGTCCACAGCGGCTCCAACTTGAACGCCAGCGACGGCAGCGCATATTCGACCTGGTAGAAATGCAGGGTTATACTTTTTCCATCCTTAAGACTGATCTCCAACGTCCAATTTCTGAGAACTGAGAACTGGAGGTAGGTTTGAATTCTCTCAACCGTTTGCAGCCTTTTGCACTCCTGGTTTTGCGTCTTGTTCTAGGAGCCATCATGATTGCGCACGGCTATAAGAAAGTCTTTGGCGGATTACATGGACACCAGCAGTTCGTGGGTTCGCTGGGAATCCCAGGGTGGATGGCCTATCTCTCCACGGCCACGGAATTTTTTGGCGGGATCGCGATCGTGCTCGGCCTGTTTACTCGCTTCGTCGCGCTGGCTTTCCTGATCGAAATGGCCGTCGTCATCGTGAAAGTTCACTGGAAAAACGGAC
This sequence comes from Acidobacteriota bacterium, assembly GCA_046727255.1. GTDB lineage: Bacteria > Acidobacteriota > Terriglobia > Terriglobales > Acidobacteriaceae > Acidiflorens. The sequence goes on from JBKPCG010000029.1 coordinate 27,223, forward strand.
TGACCGGACAAGGCGGCTACGAATTTCCTCTCGCGCTGGCAGCAATTGCGTTTGCGCTGATGTGCTATGGCGGCGGGCCATTCGGGTTCAATTTCGGCAGGGGCCGGAACGGCTCGGGCAAGTCGCCAAAAAACTGACGGTTGGTTGCGTGCACGATCCGAGTCAGGGGCTTCCCGGTCATCTCCGGGCGGAACCTGGCTGGTGAGAAACATCTAATTCCAAACTGACCCACACCGATGAGCTTCGAACCGATTGAAAACTACGGCGTAATTGGCAACATGCGCTCCATTGCACTCGTGGGCGTAAACGGTTCAATCGATTTTCTCTGCTATCCAAATTTCGACTCTCCCACCGTGTTTGCAGCGCTGCTCGATGATGAGCGAGGCGGCTGTTTTCAGATTCAGCCACAACTCAGAGAAAGGCGGATCCGGCAGATGTATTTGCCGGACACGAACATTCTGCTCACACGATTTCTTGCGGACGAGGGTGTGGCCGAGGTGACTGATTACATGCCCATTGCGACCGATGGGAAGCAACCGAATGAGATTATCCGCACCCTGGCTGTTATCAGGGGCGAGATCGATTTCAAGATGCGGTGCCAGCCACGATTTAATTATTCGACGTGTGGGCACACCGTGACCATCGAAGACCGGTACGCGATTTTTTTGCCGGCGAGCGATGCCTGTCCCCCGCTGGCGCTGTACTCCACCGTTGCCCTGCAGCAACGATCCGCCGATGTAATCTCCGATTTCAGGCTCCGAGCCGGCGAGAGGGCTACGTTTGTCTTTGGTGGAGTTCGCGCACAAGGACAGCAACCCGAGATGGAGTTCGTAGAACAACGATTCCACGAGACAGCACGCTTCTGGAAGGGATGGATAGCGAAATCAAAGTACAAGGGCCGGTGGCGCGAGATGGTCAACCGTTCCGCCCTGATGTTGAAACTGCTCATCAGCCGGGAGCACGGCTCGCTGATTGCAGCGCCTACATTTTCTCTGCCAGAAGAAATTGGCGGAGTGCGCAATTGGGATTATCGCTTCACATGGTTGCGAGATGCGACATTCACGCTCTATGCGCTGATCCGGCTGGGTTTTGTCGAGGAAGCTGAGGCGTTCATCGACTGGCTGAAGGGGCGGCTCGGTGACGATGCGGAGCGTGGGCCGTTACAGGTGATGTACGGGATCGATGGCAGGCAGAAGCTCGATGAGCTGACGTTGGATCATCTGCAGGGGTATGAACATTCGAAGCCCGTGCGTATCGGAAACGCAGCCTATCAGCAGCTGCAGCTGGATATTTACGGCGAAATGATGGATTCCATCTATCTCGCAAACAAGTACGGTGACCCAATTTCCTATGCCGGTTGGCAGGAAGTTCAGCGGATGTTGAAGTGGCTGGGCAAGAACTGGCAACGGCCCGATGAAGGCATATGGGAGGTTCGTGGCGGACCGCGAGAATTCCTGCACTCGCGGTTGATGTGCTGGGTGGCTTTCGATCGTGCATTGCGGCTTGCCCAGAAACGCTCCCTTTCGGCGCCATTCGATGCCTGGCTCCGAACGCGCGATGCGATTCGAGAGGACATCTTTACGAACTTCTGGGATGACGAACTTAAGTCTTTTGTGCAGTCGAAGGGGACCAAGGATCTGGATGCGTCGGTTCTTCTGATGCCACTCATGCGGTTCATCAGCCCGGTCGATCCGATGTGGCGCTCCACCATGAAAGCGATTGAAGCACGATTAGTCGAAGATACCCTTGTCCGCCGCTACGAGGCGGAACGCACACACGTGGACGGGATTCCAGGCGGAGAGGGTAGCTTCACTCCATGCTCGTTCTGGTACATCGAATGTCTCGCGCGCGCTGGTGATTTGGAAAAGGCTCAATTATTGTTTGAGAAACTCTTGGGATACGCCAACCATCTTGGGCTTTACTCGGAACAAATTGGTCCAAGCGGGCAACATCTTGGGAATTTCCCCCAGGCATTTACCCATTTGGCGCTGATCAGCACCGCAACGTACCTGGACAGAGTCCTTTCTGGTAACGACGACTCCGTGTGGCGCTAGCGTGAAGCTTAAGGTTGGATTTTCAGAACTCCGCCAGTTCCTTCATCGCCCGGAATAAATCGCTGACTTGCGGCAGGATTGCGTCTTCAAGGATTGGCTGGTAGGCGACAAACGTGTCCGTGGCTGCGATGCGCTTAACGGGCGCATCCAGATGATGGAAGAGTTGGTCGGCGATGCGCGCCGCAATCTCTGCGCCGTATCCCCAGCTGAGTGAATCTTCATAGGCAATCAGAGCACGATTGGTCTTCTTAACCGACCCGGCGATTGCGTGCCAATCAAACGGACTCAGAGTGCGCAGGTCAACGAGTTCGACACTGATCTGGTGCTCGCGCTCCAATTTCTGCGCCGCCTGTAAAGCGCGCGGAACGACCGCGCCGTAGGTGATCACAGTCAGGTCGGTTCCGGGCTGCACGATCTTGGCTTTGCCGAACGGAACCATGTAGTCCGGTCCGGGATAGGGCGCGCGCCCGTAAGTCTCGCGATACAAGCGCTTGTGTTCGAGGAAGAGCACCGGATCATCGCAGCGAATCGCAGTACGCAGCAGCCCCGCAGCGTCGAGCGCGTTGGAAGGGAAGACTACCCTAAGCCCGGGAGTATGCGTGAAAATACTCTCGCCGCACTGCGAGTGATAAATCGCGCCTCCAGTCAGATACCCTCCAATCGCTACGCGAACCACCACCGGCGCAGAGAACGCATTGTTCGACCGCCAGCGGACGATCGGAAGTTCATCGCGCAGTTGCATCATCGCCGGCCAGATGTAGTCGAAAAACTGAATCTCGACGACTGGCTTCAGTCCCCGAACTGCCATGCCGGTCGCGCGTCCCACGATGTTGGCTTCGGCGAGTGGAGAATTGAACACGCGGTCGGAGCCGAATTCCATCTGCAAGCCGGACGTCAGCTTGAACACGCCGCCCTTGCCCTTGATGAGCTTCTGCTTGATATATTCTTCGCGGCTCGCATCGGCCACGTCTTCGCCAAAAATTACGATCCGCTCGTCGCGCCGCATTTCGTCGCGCAGCGTGGCATTAATCAGGTCCGCCATGGTTTTGGGTGCGGAACGCTTCCCGTCGCCCGCCGTTTCAGCCGCTGCGAATGCCGGCTGCGTATCAAAGGCCCCCGAAGTAGGATCGACATCGGGCGAGTACACGAAGTTGTAAATCGTATCCGGCTGTGGCACCGGCGCGGCGAGCGCCCGGTCGGCCGCCGCCTGAACTTCTTCGTCCACTTCTTTTTCGATTTTGTTGATCCCCTTTTCGTCGAGGATGCCTTCCCGCAGCAGGAACATTTGCAGGCAGGAAATCGGATCGCGCGCCGCGTCCCGTTGCCGTTCGCTGTCCGGACGGTATAACCGCTCGTCGTCCGACAACGAATGCGAATACGGACGAATCACATGCGCATGCACAAACGCTGGACCATGCCCGGCCCGGCAATAATCCGCCGCGCGCTTCAGCGCCGCATAGGCGACGACCGGGTCGGTGCCGTCGATCTCTTCAAAATGGAAATTGGGGAAACCAGAAACCAACCGTGAAATGTTGCCGCCGGATGTTTGTACCTCGACCGGCACGGAAATCGCGTACCCGTTGTCCTCCACGCAGAACAGTACCGGGAGCCGCCGGTTCGACGCGGTGTTCATCGCTTCCCAGAACTCGCCTTCACTGGTGGTTCCATCGCCCAGCGAGACATACGTGATCTCGTCGCCCTGGAACTGAACATCTCTGAATTGGCGGTAATCGCCCTCCGTTTTGCGGGCGGCATCGGGATGCTGCGAAAAATAGCGTCCTGCTTCCGCGCATCCGACGGCGTGCAGAATCTGCGTCCCCGTCGCCGAAGACTGCGTCACTACATTGAGCGCCTTAAATGCCCAATGCGATGGCATCTGGCGTCCGCCGGAACTGGGATCGTCGGCCGCGCCCACCGCTCCCAGCAGCATCTCGTAAGGAGTCGCGCCCAGCGCCAGGCAGAGCGCCCGGTCCCGGTAGTACGGAAAGAACCAGTCGTAGTTGGTTTTGAGCGCATAGGCCGCGGCGACTCCGATCGCTTCGTGACCTGCCCCTGAGATTTGAAAGAAGACTTTTTGTTGGCGTTTGAGCAGGATCTCGCGGTCGTCCACCCGCCGCGAGGTATACATGATGCGATACCAATCAATGAGCCGCTGGCCGCTCAGTCCCTGGTAGGTCTTGCTCTTCCTTTTAACGTCGCTTTCGTTCAGCTTGGGATCGACTTTTGTGGTAGTCATTCCTCTCATCCGCCGCGCAGTCGGGCCAGAATTTATTGTAAACGGGGCAAGGCAGTTGGGAATAGAAATCCGAAAAGGCAAGTCGCAGGGGGCGGGTGATAGATCTCAGGAAAACCACGGCGCGACAGATGTCAGTTAATCTTGATGACGTAGTGCCTGGTTCGCTCTTGCATTTTCTGCCACCTGTCACCTGCCACCCGCCTCATCATTTATTCTGAACACTCCCATGATCCGCTTTCTGCGCCCGTTTGATCCCCGATCAATCCGTCTGTTGGTCTTTGACCTCGACGGAACACTGATCGACTCCCGGCTCGACCTGATTCATTCCATCAATGCCATGCTGCGCCACTTCGAGCGCCCGGAACTGCCGGGCGATTTGATCGCGACCTACGTCGGCGACGGCGCTCCCGCTTTGGTGCGCCGAGTTCTCGGCGACCCGCACGACGAACCGCTCTTCCGGTTAGCGCTGGAATACTTTCTCGGCTACTACCGCATCCACAAACTCGACCACACCACGGTCTATACGGGAATCCCGGAAGCGCTGATGCGGCTGACCTCCCCGGGCGATGGCGTCCAGAGGAAGATGGCCGTGCTGTCCAATAAGCCCGTCAATCCCTCGCGCGACATCGTGCAGGCCCTCGGGTTGGGAGCCTTTTTCGTCCGCATCTATGGCGGCAACAGTTTTACGACGAAGAAGCCGGACCCGCTGGGAGTTCAGACAATTCTGGAAGAGACCGGCGTAGCTGCTGCGGAAGCGATCATGATCGGCGATTCGTCCGTTGATGTCCTGACAGGCCGCAACGCGGGTTTGTGGACGTGTGGAGTGATGTATGGATTCGCCCCGCACACGCTGGAGGGAATTCCCCCGGACGTCTTACTGGAACGGCCGGCGGAATTTGCGGAATTGTTTCGTTAACAAAGTGTGGCGTGGGCGCCCCCGCCCGCGAACCCGTCCCTCTACTCCCAAGGAACCCAGCTTCCTGTTAATTTCAGATTAATCCGCGAAATGAAGAACACCGCCAACGCTTGGGGCCTCACCCCCGCCGAACTCCGCAAGCTCCGCAGTTTGAAGTCTCCGCATGGCATCCAGCGCCTGCTCAATGACATGCCTTACCACCTCGCGGACACCGCCTGGTCTCCGCGCCGCGTCCTGCGCGAGAACACTTCTCATTGCTATGAAGGCGCGCTCTTTGCGGCGGCGGCGTTGCGCGTCAACGGATATCCACCCCTGCTGCTCGACCTCGAAGCCGAACATGACACCGACCACGTGATCGCCATCTATCGCGTGGACGGTCACTGGGGCGCGGTGGCGAAGTCCAATTACACCGGTTGCCGCTATCGGGAGCCCGTCTATCGCACGTTGCGCGAACTGGCCCTCAGCTATTTCGAGGTGTATTTCAACCAGCTCGGAGAGCGTACCTTGCGGACCTTCTCCCGGCCCGTCCAAATGCGCCGTTTCGACCACCTCAACTGGATGACGACGGAGAAGCCGGTCTGGTTCGTCGCGGAGTACCTGCTGACCATCTCGCACACTCCATTAATATCGCGATCACAGGCGAAGCAGCTGCATCGCCTTGATGGACGTTCGTTTCGGGCGGGCTGCCTGGAACGCGCAGAAAAGTAATGCTCCGGACGACTGAACCGCATCTCACTTCCAGGCGTATCAAAGCCATGCATTTCTGTCGAGTACTCGGCCTCACATTGCTGGTCGCCTCCGCGCTCGCGCAGGACGCTCCGTCGCCCGCGGTTTCACGTGCGCCCGCCGATCAGGCCGCACCCGCCTTACCCCCTCCCGTCGATCTGAAGCCCGATGCTGCCGGAACCGTCCCGCAAGAGCAGATCCGCGAACTGCTCCGCCGCGTTGCAGAGAAGGATCTGGAAAACGAGAAACGCCTGCGCGACTACACCTACATTCAGCGCGAAGAGGAGCACAAACTCGACGGCCACGGCAAAGTCAAAAAGATCGAATCGCGGACTTCGGAAGTGGTCGTCGTTTACGGCGAGCAGGTCGAGCGCTTGATTGCCAGGGACGACAAGCCACTTTCTGCAGATGAAACCAGGAAAGAAGAAGCACGCATCCAGAAAATAACCGACAAACGCAAGAACGAATCCGACTCCGACCGCCGCAAGCGCGTGGAGAAGGAAGAGAAGGACCGCGAGGACGGCCGGAAGTTCGTGCTTGAAATAGCTGACGCCTACAACTTCCGGCTCGCAAGCTCGGAAGCTCTAGAAGGGCGGGAAACCTGGGTTCTCGATGCCGACCCGCGGCCTGGCTACCAGCCCAAGTCTCGCGAAGCAAAGATGCTGCCCAAGCTGAAAGGCCGAATCTGGATCGACAAAGCCGACATGCAATGGATGAAGTTCGATGTCACAACTACCGACACTATCTCGTTCGGCCTTTTCCTCGCCCGCATCCACAAGGGCACGCACATCGTGGTCGAAGCAACACGGGTGAACGAGGAAGTCTGGCTGCCGAAACATCTAGACGTCCACATCGATGTCCGGCTGGCTCTGGTGAAAAACTTTAATGAGGACGTCGAACAGACCTACCGCGACTACAAGAAATTCCGCACCGATACGAAGATTACCGTGGTCGGGGAGACGCAGTAATCGCCGGTTGTAATCATGGTGATAGATCGATAGTCCAGCGTGGCTCCCGACCAAACATCGCAACCTGCCCTGTAGGCAAAGTCTTGCGCATCCCGGTATTGGACATTAGGCGTTAGCCCCCTCCTGGAGGATTCGCCTGAATCCCCTTCCGCTCGGGCCAACTCGCCGTTGCCAACGGGGCCAGTCTGAATGGGACCCTGAATCTGACATTGATCAACAATTTCCTCCCTGCGATCGGGAATACCTTCACGATCCTTACTACGAGTGCGCGCTCGGGCCAGTTTGCCACCGTGAACGGCCTTAGCATTAACGGCGGCGAGCACTTTCAAATCAGTTATGGTGCGACGAGCGTGACCTTGATGGTTGTCTCTGGCCCCTGATTAGTAATGCGCGAAGTCCTGTTCTCCCGCACATTCTGAAGGGCTTGCGCGCACGTTCAAGTACTTCCGTACCGTCTCTAGTACCTTGGTTACCCCAACCGCAGTGACCGGAGCATCATTCGCGTAAACACCACAACAAATGGTGGTATACATCATAAATACCTCAAGCTCTAGTGAACATCTGCAACCCCGCCTTCCCGCAATTCCAGAAAACACCCACAAAACCCCACAAGACCCGGAGATTTACGTTGACAGGCCCCTCCTTCCGGTTGAGATATGCTCAGCACACCAAAATTCACTCGAACGCGTTTGATCGAGGAGGACTTGGTTCTCCCAATCCTCAGCGTTGCCGGGAAACATGGCTGTGCTGAGAGCGAACTCTGTGGAAGGGGAAAACAATATGGCCGACTCGCGGGAAGTGATGAACATTCGCCAGGCTTCGCAGTACCTGGGAGTCAGTCCGGACACGCTTTACAAGTACGTGAATGAGCAAAAGATTCCTGCGTTCAAGCTGGGCAATCGCTGGCGCTTCAAGAAATCGAAGCTCGACCAGTGGATGGAAGAAAAGTCCATGGAAGTGGAGCCGCGGGGCAAAAAGAAACCCAGAGCAGCTGTGAAGGCTGCCGGATCTCAGTAGCAAAGGCGGGCACATGTTTGGATTCGGATCGAAGACGATTGTTGGCCTGGATGTGGGCTCTTCGAGTATCAAGGCGGTCGAGCTCAGGAAGACACGCCAGGGCATCGAAGTGGCGCACCTCGGCCTGGAACCGATCGCTCCCGACATTGTCGTGGACTCCATGATCGTGGACTCGGGCACGGTTTCGAGCGCGATTGCGAAACTGTTCACCGATACCGAGATCAAGGCGAAAGCCGTGGCTACGGCAGTCAGCGGTCACTCCGTGATCGTGAAGAAAATCTCGCTGCCTTCCATGAGCGATCAGGAATTGGCCGATACCATCCAGAAGGAAGCCGCGCAACACATTCCTTTCGATCTCGCTGACGTGAATCTCGACTATCAGATCCTTTCCGATGACGCGACCAGTCCGCAGATGGACGTTCTGCTCGTCGCTGTCAAGAAGGACAAGATTCTCAACTACACCAACGTACTCTCGATGGCGGGTAAGACACCCGCTATTGTGGACATCGATGCGTTGGCTTTGCAGAATTGCTACGAGTACAACTACGAGCCCGCGCCTACACAAGTGGTTGCCCTGCTTAACCTGGGCGCGAGCGTGATGAACATCAACATCGTCAAAGGCACGACGCCGCTGTTCCCGCGTGACGTTTCGGTGGGCGGACATCAGTACACCGACTCGCTGCAGAAGGAACTCGACCTCAGCTTCGACGATGCCGAGTCCCTGAAGCTGGGCCGCAAGGTCGGAACCGTGCACGACGATGCCAAGACTCCGATCCTGCAGCAGGTCACCGAAATCATCGTGCTCGAAATTCAGAAGACCTTTGACTTCTTCCGCGCCAGCGCGGCCGGCGAACACATCGAGAAGATTTACCTGGCCGGCGGTTCGGCAAAGGTCCCGGGTCTGGTGGAAGCTCTACGCCAGGAGTTCTCCATGCCGGTGGAACTGTTCAATCCGTTCCAGAAGGTGCTCGCGCCCGTAGACGGACGCGGAGCGGAACTGGTGGAACAGAATGCCGGACAGTTGGCAGTGGCTGTGGGTTTGGCCCTGAGGAGTTTTGACAAGCTATGATCCGAATCAACCTGCTGGGTGCTCCGAAACCGAAAAGCGGCAAGAAGGGCGCCGCTGTCAGCATGCCATCTTTTGAAGGCGGCGGTGGCGGCGGTTCGCCGATGCTGCAAGTGGCGGCCGCGCTCGTCATCTTCGGCCTGCTCAATGCCGGGTACTGGTACCGGCTGGACAGCGAAAAGAAATCAATCGCCGTAAAGATGCGGGTGGCGGAACAGAAAAACCGCGAACTCGCCGACATCAAGGCACGCTACCTCGAGCGCCAGAGACAAGCCGATGCTTATAAGCGTCGCGTCGACGTGATCGACAACCTGCGCTCCAACCAGAGCGGCCCAGTCAACCTGCTGGCCATGATCGGCGAAACGGTGAACGGCACCGAAGCCGTCTGGCTCAACAGCATGCAGGACCAGGGCGCCAGCGTCGCCATTGACGGCATGGCCCTCAGCAATGATGCCGTGGCTAACCTGATCTCCAACCTGCAGAAGACCGGTTACTTCCGCAACATCGAGATCAAGGAAAGCATTCAGGACGAGCAGATTAAAGACATGCAGGCGTTTCAATTCACGCTGACCTGCGAAAAGGCGAAGTCGTAAAAGGCGGACGCTATGAATTTCGGTGAATTGTCAGGTGTGAAGCTTTTGGGTGTGCTGGTGCTGGCGGGTATCGTCGGTACCGGGGCGCTCTACTACACCGTCTTCAAGTCCCAGCGCGACGAAAACGCGTCGGCCCAGACCAAGCTGCAGGCCAAAGTGCGCGAGAACGCGGAACTGGAAGCCTACAAACCCAAGTTGGCCGACATCGAGCGTCAACTGGCCAGCCTGAAGCAGCAGCTCGAGATTGAGCGCCGCATCGTGCCGGATGAGAAGGAAGTGGACAACTTCATGCGCATGGTGGGCGGCGAAGCTCGCAAGGCGGGCGTCGAAATCCGCCGCTACACGGCCAAGCCGGTCAGCGCGCGCGAGTACTACACGGAAGTGCCGTTCGAAGTCGAGCTCGATGGTCCGTACTACTCGATGCTCGGATTCTTCGACCGGGTGAGCAAGCTGGAGCGCATCGTGAACGTGAACAACCTGCTGGTGGCTTCGACTCGCAAGCCGTCGGACGCCAAAGCCAAAAAGACCTATCAGTATGCGCCCAACGAGAGCGTGGTGGCCACGTGCCTCACGACTACATATTTCAGTCATGACCTGGATCCGTCGCCAGCAGCAGCGGCCAAGCCGGGACAACCGGCGAAGAAATAAGGGGGACACGATGAAGCGGACTACCGGCATTCTCGTTTGCACACTGGCCGCAGGCATGGCCTGGGCGCAGAGTCCCGAGATCATCCAGAACGCGCGCGCCAAGATGGACACGGTGCAGCAAAACAAAACGGCTGCCTCCAATGAAGCGCTCGGGATCAAACACCCCACGGCGAACGACTCGCATGCCAAGCCCGCGGCAGCTCCTGTGAAGTCGAGCGCAGCAGTGCTCAACACTAGCGCGGCTCCTGCTAAGGCGAGCATGGCTCCGATCAAGACTAACGCGGCTCCTGCTAAGGCCAGCACGACTTCGGCTAAGGCCAGCACCGCTTCGGCCAAGGTCAGCGTGGCTCCCGTCAAGGTGAACGTCGCTCCGACCAAGGCGAGCGCAGCTCCGGCCAAGGCCAACGCGTCCCCAACCAAGTCAAAGGTTGTTGCCGCTTCGCCAACCTCGAAGTCGGCTGTGCCTTTCGCTCCGAAAAAGGCCGCCAGCGCGAGCCCGGCACCGAAAGTCACCGTCAAGCAGATCGCTGTGAAGAAGGAAGCCAAGCCAGCAGCCGCGCACAAGACGGTAGCGGCGGCTCCAAAAACAAAGAACAGCCCACCCGCGGCAGCGTCCAGCACTACCGGTGACTCCGCCAGCGCCGGCCAGGACGAGAAAGCCAGCGACGACGATGCTGTGAAGGACGCGCAGGACAAGAAGTGGAGCATGTCGGGCAAGCGCGATCCTTTTATCAGTCCGGTGGTGAGTCATACCGGCGGCTCGGGATGCAGCACCGGCAAGAAGTGTCTGGAAATCGGCGCCATCAACCTGCGCGGAGTGGTTCACTCCGATGCCGGTTTCATTGCGGTGGTGACTAACAGTTTGAACAAGGCCTACTTCCTGCGAGAGAACGATCCGGTGTTTGACGGCTACGTGGTCAAGATCACAGGCGATTCCGTCATCTTCAAGGAAACGATGCAGGACCGGTTAGGCAAGTCGTTTACGCGTGAAGTGGTGAAAAAGCTTACGACCCCGGCCGTGTAGGCCAGGTTTCTGAGTTCGAAGAAATATAGGAAGGCGAAACAGCCTCCGATGGGGAGATACGAAATGCGAAAGCAACTGCTGGGTCTCATTCTTCCGCTGCTGGCGTTCGTGCTGATCGCGGCCGCGGCTGACATGCCGGGCAAAGGGGTGGCCACGGCCTCCGCTTTGCAGCGGCTCGAGGTGGCGCACAGCCAGGACGGCTTGCGTGTCGAGTTCACCGCCAAAGGCGGAGTAACGCCCCAGGTGACGACGCTCGACTCCCCGGCGCGCATCGTCCTTGACCTTCCCAACACCGTCATGGCCACAGGACAGCACCAGATCAGCGTGGGCAGTGACGGCGTGAAAATGGTGCGTATCGGCATGAACGGCCAGGTCCCGCCCACCACGCGCGTCGTGGTGGATCTCGACGCAGCTCACCAGTCCGAGTTGGTCGCTGGCAAGGATGGCCACTTCACGCTGAAGATTCAGGATGCGATCGTCAATAAGACGGCCGCCAAGAGAATCTCCGCCCCCGCCCAAACCGTAGCTGCCAGCCCCGCGCCGAAACTGGTGACGGCTTCGGCAACAGCGACGACGACGGCGAGTGCACCGGCTCCCGCCGCGGTTTCAGCAGAGCCTCCGGCCAAGCCAGTCGACTTTGCCTTCGTCGAGCCCAGCTACACCGCCAAAAATGACAAAGCTGCTCCGCCCGTCGAGCCCGCCGTAAAAGCTCAGGGCGCTGCCGAGCGCTTTGCCGATAAGACCGCCGCCGAACTCGTCGCCGTGAACACCCATGCCGCCATGCGGCAGGATGCGGGCAGCGGACAAGGCATCCAGCCGGCCGTGAACCTGGCCGCCGAACAACAGGCCCAGATGTCGCAGAGCAAGGCGACCAGCGGGCCCAAGTATACGGGCGAGCCGATCTCGGTCAACCTCAAGGACGTCGACCTGAAGGATTTCTTCCGCCTCATCCACGAGATCAGCGGACTGAACGTGGTTCTCGATCCCCAGGTGCACGGCAACCTGACCATCGTGCTCGATGACGTGCCGTGGGATCAGGCTCTCGACATCGTCCTCAAGAACAACGATCTTTCCCGGCAACTCGAAGGCAACGTGCTCCGCATCGCAACCGTGGAAACGCTGAAGAAAGAAGCCGAGAACCGGCGCGCGCAGATCGAAGCCGAAGCTCTCGCAGTCGACAAAGTCACGATCACGCGCTTCCTCAGCTATGCCCACTCCAAGGACGTGGTGCCGACGCTCAAGAAGTTCCTCACCCAGCGCGGCGACATTGTCTCCGATGACCGCACCAACGCGCTGATCATCTCGGACATTCCCGCGGTCCTGCCGCAGGTGGATCGGCTGATCCAGCAAATGGATCGCAAGACGCAGGAAGTTGAAATTGAAGCCCGCGTGGTGGCCGCCACCCGCAGCTTTGCCCGTGACATCGGTACCCAACTCGGCTTCGGCTGGGGCAACGGCCCGACTGCCATCGGCGGCGTGCAGGGTGTGGGGAATACTCCGACCGCCGTCAGCGGTCTCAACCCGCTATATATCGTCAGCGGTGGCGGAACAAGCGGATCGCAGATCCCGCTGTTCTCGAATTTTGGCTTGCCATCGCCGACCAGCGGCTTCCAGATCGTGAACGCCACCAATAACATGCGCATCGACTTCGTGCTCCAGTTGGCGGAGTCGCGCGGGCTGCTGAAGATTCTTTCCCGCCCGCGTGTGGTCACGCAGAACAACATCCAGGCCGTCGTAAAGCAGGGTGTGCGCGTGCCCATCGTGACGCAGGCCCAGCTCGGTGGTCCGCCTACGGTCAGTTACGTGGATGCGTTCTTGCGCCTTACCGTGACTCCGCAGATCACGTCGGAAGGCACCATATTCTTGAACGTGGACGTGGAAAACACCACACCCGACTTTGGCCGAGTTGTGAGCGGCAACCCGACCTTGATTACCCAACAGGCGACCACGCAGGTTCTGGTCACCGACGGCGGTACCGTCGTGATCGGTGGCGTGATCCAGACCCAGAACTCTCTGAATATTTCGCAGGTGCCGTTGCTCGGCGACATCCCGTACCTCGGCAACCTGTTCAAACGGCGCTCCGTATCAACTTCCAACCAGGAGCTGATCTTCTTCATCACGCCGCGCATTATTCAGACATAACCCAAAGTTGAACCAGCCACGGCCGCCGGCTTTCTCGAAAAAATTGTCGAGAAGCCGGCGGTTTTGTTTTGAAGCGCCGCGAGCTTCGAGCCTCGCGCCTCGAGCCTGAACCAACAACTCGAAGCTCGCGGCTCGAAGCCCTCCTGCTAAACTTTTCCCATGGATCACTCTGGCCGCCAGCGCCGGCTTCAGTCCGCGCTCGCTGAGAACAAGCTCGACTGTCTCCTCGTGACTCATCTCCCAAACATCCGCTATCTGTGCGGTTTTACCGGAAGCGCAGGGACTCTGCTGATCAGTGAGCGTGGGACGACGTTCTTCACCGACGGCCGCTACCGTACACAAGCGCGCTCTGAAGTCTCAAGCGCCCGAATTATCATTGCCCGCAAGTCTCCCGCGCTCGCCGCCACAGAATTTCTGGCCGCCTCCCCCAGCAGGACGGCGCAAAGGCTCGGGTTCGATCCGTACTTGGTCACCGTCGGCCAACGCGAGCAAGTCTCCGCAATTCTGAAGCGCAAATGGAAACTCGTTTCGGCGCCTCCTCTGATCGAGCGGGCGCGCATGGTCAAGGACCGAGAAGAGATCCGCCGCATCCGCGCCGCGATTAACCTCGGCGCCTCACTATTCAAAATCGCTCGCAAGATTCGACCCGGCGTGAAAGAAGTGGAAGTCGCTGCCGCCATGGAATACGAGGCGAGGCGTGCCGGGGCGGAGGGCATGTCGTTCTCGACCATCATCGCTGCCGGCAAGCGCTCGGCGGTCGTGCATGGTCGCGCCTCCCAGGCCCGCATCCCGCGCCGTGGATTCGTGGTCTGCGACTTCGGTGTTATACTCGCCGGTTATTGCTCGGACCGCACGCGCACCGTTCACGTCGGACGTCCGACCAGCGATGCGCGTCAGATGTATCAGGCCGTGCTGGAAGCTCAACAGGCTGCGATTGCTCAGGTGCGTCCCGGCGTGACCGCCGCGTCGGTTGATGCGGTAGCTCGTAAGATATTGCGGAAGCATAACTTAGCCCGATACTTTAGCCATTCCACCGGGCATGGTTTAGGATTAGAGATTCACGAAGCGCCGCGGCTGGCCACCGGCCATACGCAGGAGCTGCAACCGGGTATGGTGATCACCATCGAGCCCGGCGCTTATATCCCGGGGAAGCACGGTGTACGCATCGAGGACGTCGTGGTCGTCACCTCGGCAGGTTGCGAAGTGCTGACGCCCACGGATAAGGAACTCATCGTTGTTTAAGTAGTTGTTCAGGTAATCAACCGGAGCCGAAACGGCTGCCGGTTCCCGCTGCGCCGCCGGCGGGATGCTGATAGCGGAACCCGCCACCTACGATGAATCAAAAAGAGCTGAAGGAACTCATCGAGTTCTTAATCGAAAAGGACATCGCCGAATTCGAACTGGAGCGCGGCGACGTCAAAATAAAGATCAAGCGTGCCGCCGAACCGGGGCACCCGCCCGACCCGCGTTACTTCGCGATGCAGCCGGCGGCTCCCATTCTCGCGACGGTGCCCGTTCAGACGACGCCTGCCCCCACGACCGCGGAATTCGCGCCCGCGCCTGCTGTGCCCGAAGAAAGTCTTCATAGCGTGCGCTCCCCGATTGTAGGCACGTTCTATGAAGCGCCGTCACCGGGGGCTCCGCCCTTCGTCAAAGCAGGCGATCGTGTTGAAGTCGGCCAAGTCCTCTGCATCGTCGAGGCCATGAAGCTCATGAACGAAATCGAATGCGATGTCGCTGGCGAAGTGGTCAAGAAACTAGTAACCAACGGCCAGCCCATCGAGTACGGACAGGAATTGTTTACCATCCGGCCGGGAAGATAGCTTGCGGCTCGCAGCTGGCAGCCAGCAGGAATCTCCCGGCCCCTGTGATCCTGATGCTTTCTCCTGCCGGCCGCCAACTGCAAGCTGCAAACTATGTTTAAAAAGATCCTGGTAGCCAATCGCGGCGAGATTGCCCTGCGCGTCATCTGCGCGTGCAAGGAACTGGGCATTCGCGCGGTCGCGATCTATAGCGAGGCCGATCGGAACTCGCTGCATGTGCGTTTCGCCGATGAGGCGATCTGCATCGGCCCTCCGCAGCTTGCTCTGAGTTACCTGAATATTCCCGCAGTCATCAGCGCGGCGGAAATCGCCAACGTGGATGCGATCCATCCCGGTTACGGCCTGCTGTCCGAGAACGCCAACTTCGCCGAAGTGTGCGAGAGCTGCCACATCAAGTTCATCGGCCCCTCTCCCGATGTCATCCGGCTGATGGGTGAAAAAGAGAAAGCCCGCGCCGCCATGAAAAAGCACGGCGTGCCCATTCTCCCTGGTTCCGACGGCGTCCTCGCGACCGACGCCGAAGCCATGGAGTGGGCGAAGCAGGTCGGTTTTCCGGTCATCATCAAGGCCTCCGCCGGCGGCGGCGGACGAGGTATGCGGATCGTTCACGACGAAGCCGACTTGCCCACGCTCTATCAACAGGCACAATCGGAAGCGTCGAAGGCCTTTGGCAACGGCGACCTCTACATGGAGAAGTACGTCGAGAACCCCCGGCACATCGAATTTCAGGTGCTAGCGGACGAGCACGGGAATGTAGTGAGCCTGGGAGAGCGCGAGTGTTCCATTCAACGCCGCCACCAGAAGCTGCTCGAAGAATCGCCGTCGGTCCAGGTCACACCAGAACTTCGTCAGCAGATTGGCGACGTCCTCAGCAAGACCCTGAGCGCCGTCGGATATCAAAACGCGGGTACGGTCGAATTCCTGATGGACCAGGATCGCCGCCTGCACTTCATCGAGATGAATACCCGCATCCAGGTGGAACATCCCGTCACCGAGATGGTCACCGATGTGGATTTAGTCAAAAGCCAGATCATGATCGCTGCCGGCGCGAACCTGGCGGATGTCCTGCAAGGCCCGATCGTGCATCGGGGGCATGCGATCGAATGCCGCATCAACGCCGAGCATCCAGAGAAATTCACTCCCTCTGCCGGCAAGATCACCACGTTTAATCCGCCCGGCGGCACTGGCGTGCGAATTGATACCGCCGCCTACACCGAAGGCACAATTCCACCCTACTATGACTCCTTGATTGCGAAGTTGATCGTGCGCGGTAAAGACCGCAACGAAGCCATCTCCCGCATGTCGCGCGCGCTAGAGATGTTCATCGTGGAGGGAATCTATACCACCATCCCTCTGCATCGCCGTATCCTCGCCGATCCCGAGTTTCGTGCCGGCAAATTCGATACCGGATTCATCGAAAGATTTCTCGCGATGAAACTGGAGATGGCGGGGTGAAGACGGCAGCAAAACGCGCTGTGCCGCTCGTTTCATGGGCGCGCACAGGTCTTCGGGAGGGCACGGCTTCAGCCGTGTCGCAAGAATTCAGATGTTGGGTGGCGCAGCGCTTCAGCGCTGCGATCAGAGTTCTCTTTAGATGTGGGGCTTTAGCCCCCGCGGTTCTGGGTCTGTCCACTTTTGCCTTGTCGGCAACAAACCTCGCGGTCGCCCAGCAATCCTCTTCCAACGAAGAAATCCCTATCGCCCGCTGCGACGTGCTGCCGGTTGTACAAGTCAAAGTAGCCGGACAGGACATGCGTTTCCTGCTCGACACCGGCGCCACCACCATTCTAAACCTCAAAGCATTTTCTGCCGGCACCTCGAAGAAAATTCACGTCGATTCCTGGCAGGGTTCAGCAGCCACCAGCGCTCGCGAAGTTTCGCTGCCGGAATTCCAGCTAGGCAGTCACCAACTACATGATCTGAAGCTGCCCGCGATTGACCTGAGTCCGATCGGCAAGGCCTGCGGAGGCGCAATCGATGGCATCCTGGGAGTCGATCTACTGGACCGCATGGGCGTGACCATCGATCTGCAAAGAAAAGTCGCAGTGCTGAATCTCCTGCCCGCGGACTCCAAGGCCCGCTTCGACGAGATGGAAACGGCGATGCACCACTGCAACGTCGCTTTCAACCAGGCCAAGGCCAGCGAACTGGAGGACTGCTTCGATCCTGAGATCGTGCTCTACACCCAGCACGGAGAATTCCGTGGCCGCAAACAGGTCATGCAATATCTGAACGAGCAATATTTTAAAGATGCCAAGGATTTGCATTTTGAAATGTCGCCACACGATATCCGCAGCTTCGGCGACGCGCTCTGGTATTCCTACGACTACAGCATGGACAAAGGCTCCGAACACCGCGCCGGACACGGCGTAGCGATGTGCCGGCGTCGGGAAGGGAAGTGGCTCATTTTGAACATGCATAACGCGCTGTTGGAACCAGCGAGCGGAAGCAAACAGTAAGGATCTCGACGACACGACTTTCGCGAGGGACGTGCTCATTATGCGTCGGCACGAATTCAGGCCCGAAGGGGCGGCATATGTTAGCCCAGGACGTAAGTCCTGGGTAGCGGAAGGAGACGAGTGAGTCCCGGAGGGACGGCACTTGTTTGCGTCATCCACATCGCAAGATTTCGAGGCAATGCAACTTCCCCGGCTATACGCGATTCTCGACGCGGCATGCTTTCCCGATGCGCCTGCAATGTTTGCCGCTGCTGAACAACTAAGGGCAGGCGGAGCCACGCTTCTCCAATACCGCAACAAATCCGGCAACGCCCGCCAGATGCTAGAACACGCCCGCGACCTGAAGCGAGTTGTAGGCCCCCACGTCAGCCTTATCCTGAACGACCGCGCCGATCTGGCCCTTGCCGCTGATTTCGACGGCCTCCATGTAGGACAAAACGACCTGTCGCCCGAAGCCGCCCGCCCCATCATCGGACCAAATCTGTGGCTTGGTGTCTCCACGCACAATCCCGAGCAGATCGCCGAAGCCGACAAAACCGACGCCGACTACCTTGCCATCGGCCCCGTCTTCGCGACGACCAGGAAAGCGAACCCTGATCCGGTGGTCGGCCTCGACGGCGTGCGCCGGGCAAGGGAATTGACCCGGAAACCGCTGGTCGCGATTGGCGGCATCACACGTAATAACGCACGTTCGGTCATTGAGGCCGGGGCTGATAGCGTAGCGGTGATATCCGACTTGATACGGGATCCCCGCAAATCAGCAGAGGCATTTTTCGAAGTTCTGAGGTAAATTTGGAGCCGCGTGATCATTCGGCGTGCGAAGGCGCTGTCCGAGGCGCCGGGCACACGAGGCGTCGTACCAGGGTACTAGGCTTCCTATCAGGGCATCGCTTTAGCGATGCCGAAAGTGGTGCAACTTAACGGCGCTTTTAGGCGCTGCAGTTTGTGAGTCAGCAATCTGAGGCGAGCAAGAATGCCCGCCCACCCAATAAACCAGGAGATTCGTGCGTACCGACGTCCGACCCGTAGCCCCAGCAACCCGCGCCGACGATTGGGCCATTCACACCCATCAGGATAAGGAACTAGTCAAAGGCCTCGGCCTGACCAGCGCGACCATGCTGGTGATGGGGTCCATGATCGGCTCCGGCATCTTCATTGTTTCCGCAGAGATTTCCCGCGAAGTCAGTTCGCCCGCATTGCTGATCGGAGCCTGGCTGGTCACCGGTTTTCTGACAATTGTCGGCGCCCTCTGCTACGGTGAACTCGCCGCCATGATGCCCCGCGCCGGGGGCCAGTATGTTTATCTGCGCGAATCGCTCGGCCCGCTCTGGGGCTTTCTATATGGCTGGACGCTTTTCCTCGTGATTCAGACCGGCACGATTGCTGCGGTCGGCGTCGCGTTCGGGAAGTTCCTCGGAATCTTCTGGCCGGCAGTTTCTTCCAGCAACTGGATCCTGCATTTCTGGAAAGTGCCGAAGTTCACCATCGGCCCGATGGTCCTGGGCGGCATGGACGTGGGACTCAACACCCAGAACCTGGCCGCCATCCTCGTGGTCGTCGTTCTCTCTGTCATCAACATCTTCGGCATCAAGACCGGCGCGCTCATTCAGAATGTTTTCACCGCCGCCAAAGTCTCGGCACTGCTGGGCCTGATCATCTTTGGAATCCTGCTGGGACGGAACGCGCAAGCAGTAGCCACAAATTTCGGCGCGAACTTCTGGAAGAGTGCCGGACTCGGCACGTTGCATGACGTAGGCGGTGGAGTTCTAGTCTCTACCCTCACTGTACTGGCGATTGCGCAGGTCGGTTCCTTGTTCTCGGCAGATGCCTGGAACAACGTGACGTTCACCGCCGGCGAAGTCAAAAATCCCAGCCGAAACCTGCCACTGTCGTTGGCCTTGGGCACTGGGGTGGTGATCGCCCTTTACATCGGGTGCAACTTCATTTATCTGAGCGCGCTTCCGCTGTGGGGCAGCCCCACCGGCACGACGTTGCTCGAACGCGGCATTCAGTATGCCGCCGAAGATCGCGTCGGCACCGCCGTCATGACGCAGATGTTTGGCGCAGCTGGTGGTGCGCTGATGGCGATCGCGATCATGATCTCCGGCTTTGGCTGCTGCAACGGCCTGATTCTGGCCGGCGCGCGCGTTTACTATGCCATGGCCAAGGACGGCCTCTTCTTCCGCAGTGTCGCCCGGCTGCATCCCAAATATAAGACGCCGGCAGTCTCGTTGATGGTTTCGATGGCCTGGACATGCATTCTGTGTGTCTCGGGCAGCTACGGCCAGCTTCTCGACTACATCATCTTTGCAGTGCTGGTTTTTTACATTCTCACCATCATCGGACTCTTCGTTTTGCGCAGAACCCATCCCGAAGCCGAACGCCCCTACAAGGCCGTCGGATACCCGGTTCTGCCCGCAATTTATATCGTCATGGCTTTGTTTATCGATGTCGTACTGTTACGCTACAAACCGCAATATACCTGGCCGGGATTGTGCATCGTACTATTGGGGATTCCGGTGTACTACGTGTGGCGTTCGCGAGGGAAACCGTCCGTCGCAGCCCAGTCGATTTCCTAATATAGGAGAGCGTTTTCATGACTAATTTATCGGCAACCAAGTCTATAGACACGCTGATGCAGGAGGCGCAGGAGACAAGCGAGCATAGCTTGAAACGCACGCTCGGTCCTGTGAATCTCATCATGCTCGGCATCGGCGCGATCATCGGTGCCGGTCTGTTCGTGCGGACAGCGGCCGCCATTGCTGATCGTTCAGGGCCGTCCGTGACGCTAGCGTTTATTGTCGCGGGCTTTGGTTGCGCCTTTGCCGGACTCTGTTACGCCGAATTCGCTTCCATGATCCCGGTTGCGGGGAGTGCCTATACCTATTCCTACGCCACCATGGGAGAGTTGGTAGCTTGGATTATCGGCTGGGATCTCGTGTTGGAGTACGCGGTGGGAGCAGCGACGGTCTCCATTGCCTGGAGCGAATACTTTAACCGTGTGCTCGATTGGTTCGGAATGAGGATTCCCTATCAATGGAGTCACTCTCCTCTCGAGACCATGGAGGGAACGCGCGGCATCATCAATATTCCAGCTCTGTTCATCCTGCTGATCCTGTCAGCCTTGCTTATCAAAGGCACAAAAGAATCTGCGATGGTCAACGGTTTCATCGTGATCCTGAAAGTGACGATCGTCATTATTGTCATCTCTGTTGGTTGGGGCTTCATGAATCCCGCCAATCACACGCCGTTCATTCCTGCTCCTACAACCTATGTCACCCCGCAAGGTATAACTCACCATTACGGCGGCTTACTGGGCATTCTCGGCGCGGCAGGAGTCGTCTTCTTCGCATATATCGGTTTTGACGCGGTGTCCACGGCAGCCCAGGAAGCGAAAAACCCGAAGCGTGACATGCCGATCGGCATCTTAGGCTCGCTGGTGATTTGCACTGTTCTCTACGTGCTTTTCGCATACGTCCTCAGCGGCGTAGCCACGGTTGACGATTTCCGCTCGGCGGGTCGTGAAGCATCGGTTGCTTTTGCAATCACAAAGTACATGCATGGCTATGAGTGGCTGTCGAAATCAGTCACAGTCGCGATTTTGGCCGGATTCTCTTCGGTAATCCTGGTCATGTTGCTCGGACAGTCGCGAGTTTTCTATTCCATGAGCAACGACGGCTTGGTTCCAAAGGTCTTTTCCGAGATCCATCCCCGTTTTCGCACACCCTATAAGTCAAACATGCTGTTTTTTGTGTTCACGGGATTATTCGCGGCGTTTCTTCCTGAGGACATCGTGGGCGAAATGACCAGTATCGGGACACTGTTCGCCTTCGTTCTGGTCTGTATCGGAGTTTGGATCCTGCGGCGCAAACGCCCGGACTTGCAGCGCGCCTTCAAGGTGCCCGCAGTCCCGTTGGTTTCGACCGCAGGCGTCATAATCTGCGGTGCGATGATCTATGGCCTCGGTTGGACGAATTGGTTACGTCTGCTCGTCTGGCTGCTGATCGGCCTGGTGTTTTACTTCACATATGGCCGCCACCACAGCCGCGTCCAGCAGATGGAAGGCGCGGCCGCACCGTCGAAAGCCATGGCAGACTGACTATCGTTCCGACCGCCGTTACAGATGCTACCGTTCCCGCAGCTGTGCGCCACACCGCATTGTCGTCCGGCCTCTCTCCGTAAAGCTTGTAGAATCATTTAGTTACAGAGGCTCCCTTTTGCGTTTCCCATCGCATCAAACTAACTAAAAGCGCAGAGAGGAGATTGAAATGGGCAAAACCATGGGACGGTTTTCAAGAGCGCTGGCGGTCGCCATAGCGGGGGTGCTCCTTTTGAGCTCTGGCCCGACCGCCGAGGCACAACGAGAACGGATTGTTATCGTGCGACCTGCGCCATTTTGGGGTTGGGGCCCGGGCCCTTATTGGTATCCGTACGGCCCGTACTACGGATTCCGGTCAGACTACATTTCGGCTAACTATGGGTACGTGAAGATCGATACGCACCACAGAGACAAGGACGCTTCCGTTTTCGTCGATGACGGTTACGCATCCAAGGTCAAGAATGCCGGAAAGCTGGCACTGCGACCGGGCAACCACAATATCGAGTTGCGCGATTCCGATGGGCGTACCATCTTCCAGGAACGTGTGGCCGTGATGGTTGGCAGAACCACGAAGGTTGATGTGCCCAGCTAAACGGAAGAGACTAGCCAGAGTCGGCAGTCACGCACCGCTCGGACTGCCGACCTTCTGACTCTCTCCGAAGTCTCTTTTCAATCCTGCCTGCGGTTGCCTCGCTACGGGTTCCTGACTTCCTGCAATTTCCGCGCTACCACTGTGACCATCCGTCGCGGGGAGAACCGCACCGACTGCGCAAGCAGCCAGTTCTTGAATCCTGAGATCGCGACCGGCTTGCCTGCGATCAGTGCGCGGTAGCCATCTTCGGCGACAGTTCGCGCGTCCATTGCACCAAATTGCAGCATCCGGCTGCTCAGCATGTTGGCGCGTTTGTGGAACTCAGTCACCGTTGGTCCTGGACACAGACAGGTCACCGTTACGCCGCTTCCCTGGAGTTCGTTTGCGATCGCCTCCGAGAAGTGCAGGACATAAGCCTTGGTGGCGTAATAGACGGCCATCAGCGGACCTGGCTGAAAGGCCGCGGTGGACGCCACATTCAGGATGCGTCCGCTCTTGCGTGCGAGCATTTCGGGTAGATACAGGCGGGTGAGATGCGTGAGAGTGGTGACGTTGAGCTGGATCTGTTGCAGACACTCTTCTAGATCGCTCTCCGCGAATAAGCCAAACTGGCCAAAGCCTGCGTTATTGACGAGCACGTCGACGGTTATATCGGCGCGTGTGGTTTGATCGTGCACATAGGCGGCAGCTCCGGGCGCTGCTAGGTCGCTGGCCAGAATCAGCGATCGCGTTCCATGTGCTTTCTCAAGTTCGGAGGCGAGTTGACGCAGTTTGTCCGCAGTGCGCGCGACCAGAACTAAGTTGTATCCTTCGCGCGCGAAAATGCCTGCCAGTTCGTGACCTATGCCGAACGAAGCGCCGGTGATGAGAGCGGTTTTGCGGTCAGGCATAAAAATTTCCGGTCCAGATCAAGAAAGAAGGCGGGTCCGAAGACCCGCCTTGAAATCTGCGAAGCAACAGACCTAAACGGATGCGAGCACCGGCTCAACTTCGTAAATCGTGTGCCACGAAGTCGCGGCCTTCAACTTGTCATTGACGTTGTTGATGTTCTTTACGCCTTGGGTCTCGAGCCATTTGCGGAAGGCTGCTGCGCCCTGCTTGGCATAGACGGGGATGCCGTCTTTCCAGGTGGCGCGGCCGCATAGTACTCCGTTGAACTTCACGCCCGATTCTCCTGCCAGTTCGAGCGTCTCGCTGAACTCCGCGTTGCTGACGCCCGCTGAGAGATAAATAAACGGCTTGGACGCGACGCTTGCGGCGGTGTGGAACAGGTCAATCGCTTCTTTTTTGGAGTAAGCCTTCTGGCCACCGAATGACTTCGTGCCCTCGACGAACTTCATGTTCACGGGGACTTCAACTTTGAGTACATCTACTCCGTAGCGGTCTTTACTAAATTCTTTCATGCTCTCGGTGACGATCTGTGGCTTCTTCCGGGCGTACTCCAGGCCCTTCTCGTCCGCGCCTTCTTCGTATCCGACGAACTCCAGAAAGAACGGAATGTCGTTGGCGCGGCACTCGTCGCCGATACGTTCGACCCATGCATGCTTTTTCTCGTTGAAGTCCTTGGGATCGAATGGCGTGTAGTAAAGCAGAATCTTGACGCAGTCAGCGCCTGCTTCCTTCAGCCGGCGCGCGGACCAGAGGTCCAGGAGATCGCCCAGTCGGCCGGGGCCGGTTTT
Organism: Acidobacteriota bacterium; assembly: GCA_046727255.1. Classification (GTDB taxonomy): domain Bacteria; phylum Acidobacteriota; class Terriglobia; order Terriglobales; family Acidobacteriaceae; genus Acidiflorens. Next base: position 51,265 of record JBKPCG010000029.1, read on the forward strand.
GTCATAGCCGGTCTTTTCGTAGGCGAGCAGGAGGCCGGCGTTCCTGGCGCGGCGTTTCGCGGCGGGGAGGCCCCATTCGGGATCGAGGAGGATTGCGGTTGCGTGGGGCGTTAGGACTTCGGAGACGAGGATCTTGAATTCCTCCATCATCGCGTCGGTTACTTCGCCGCCCTTCTCTTTGGCCAGCGATTTCTGGAGCGACCCGCGTTGGTCCATTGCGGCGGCGGCGATTACGCCGCGCTCGTTCGACACTGCTTTGAGCCCCTTCAGTTTCCCGGGGGTAAGTTTCATAGATCCTCCAGACGATTTCAGATCGAGGAATAGAGCACAACAATTCTAAATCAAAAACGGCTGTCGGGCGGACTCCACGCTGCTTCTGACCGTGTGAAAGCTACTGACGCAACGCCAGCGATCCGAGCAGAGCCTGTTGCTTGGCGATCAATGACTGAATGCCTTGTCGAGCCAGCGACGTCATCTTCGCGAGTTGAGCGTCGTCGAAGACCTGATGTTCGGCGGTGGCCTGCAACTCAACGATCTTGTTGCCGGCGGTCATGACTACGTTCATGTCTACGTCGGCGCGTGAGTCTTCTTCGTAGTTGAGGTCGAGCAGCACTTCTCCATCTACGATTCCTACGCTGATGGCAGCGACGAAGTCTTTCACGGGCGCGGAAGTCAGCGTTCCTGCGTCGACGAGTCGCTGTAAAGCCAGGCCCAGCGCGACAAATGCGCCGGTGATGGAGGCGGTGCGTGTTCCGCCGTCGGCCTGGATTACGTCGCAATCGATCCAGATGGTGCGCTCGCCGAGGCGCTTGAGATCGGTTACTGCTCGCAGAGAACGTCCGATCAGGCGCTGAATTTCCTGGGTGCGTCCGCTGGGACGTCCTTTGGCCGACTCCCGCGCGGTGCGGGTTAGCGTTGCGCGCGGCAGCATTCCGTACTCGCTCGAGATCCATCCTTTGCCGGAGTTGCGCAGGAATATCGGGACGGTTTCTTCTACAGACGCGGTGCAGATCACGCGGGTGTTGCCGACTTCGATCAGGGCAGAGCCTTCGGCGGTCGAAATGAAATCGGGAAGGATGTTGACGGGACGAATCTGGTCAGGAGAACGGTTGTCGCTGCGAAAAATCATTGGCTGCGATTCTAAATGATCGGTTGTCGGGGGTGGGTACCCCTCCCCCCTGATCTTTTGGAATCATAGATTTAGGCAGGGCAGGGACTGTCGCTCAAATCTTTGGTTTTAAAGAACTTATAGCTAAAATCTAGAGCGCACAGGACTTAGCGGGTCATTGGGGAGTGCTCAAATAGTGGCTATAGTTGTGTGATTATTGTTAGCTATGGGCTGTGGGTTGTCAATGTATATTTCGTACGAGGGTGGACGGAAGGACGCGTCCTTCGTCCGCCGGGTCGGGTACCCGGCCATCGCTAATCTTCGGAGAACTGGGGAACGTCCCTTCGTCCCCGATTTCCCCGTCCCCGGATTTCCCGCGCTTTGGGTCCGCCCCTTCCTCAATTACTGAATATTCTTCTTTTGTTGGTCGTACTTCTCCACGACCTGCTGTGCGAGGTCTAACGCTTTTTCCGGGTCTTCTTCTTCGCTGGCTTGCCTTGCGAGTTCGCGCCATTCTTCCTGTGTCGGTTTGTGGTTTTGTGAGTCTTGGGGTCATTGTGCGCGGTCCTTTCTGTTGCGCTGGACCTCTTATCGCCTGAGATAGCTGTTCAACGAGTTCAATCATCTTCGCGGGGTCTGTTTCTTTGCTAGCCTGTTCGGCAAGCGGAAGCCACGTTGGGGAAAGCATAGGGTTGATTCCCTACCACGTCTGAGCAATAGGGCACACTACACGATCAGCCGGTACCAACTATTCCGCGCCGTAAGCGATGAGTTCAGGGTCCCATGTTTTCCAATAGAGCGGAATTGCACATCGGCCTGCAGAGGGAAAGTGCCATAATCGAAGGGTATGGCAATGCCAGAAAACATCAACCCGATCACTCTGATCTGTCCTGTATGCAGTGCTGAGCCGGGCCGAACCTGCGTTGTGTTCGCGGACCAGCGTGAGGCTATTCATATCGAGCGGGTCGCAGCGGCAGAAGCGAAGGACCTTGAGAGGGAAAGACGGCAGGAGAAGAAAAGATCGGCAGAAAATAGAGTCCAGTGTCGGTGGTCAACGCGCCCTAGATGAAAAAAGGAGTCGGTGGTAAATGCGGGGAGAGGAACGCGGCCGACACCCACGTCTCAAAAAGCGAAACGTGGGCCACCGCCAGTTAGTTGTGCCATCCGCCTAGCGCTGATTCTCGTCGACAATCGACTGGTCCCACATCCGAATCGCTGTGGCTGTGCGCTGCCGCCGCTTCAATCCTTGCGCTATGGATGACCTCCATCTGACCCTCTAATACCATGCAGACTTGCCCGGGTTTAGCGCCGCATCGCGGACAGATTAATGTCATCGGGTTGGTGGGGCGGTGCACGATGGTCCTTTTACCGCTCCGCGTTGAGGATTTCGCGCTCGGCACGTAACCAGTCCTGTTCATCCTGGCCGGGTTCATGGCCACGGTTTTCATAAAGTTCATAGGCCCGCGCTCTAATCATGTCTTGGGATGGCACAGGGTCTGGCATCATCGCCGCCTTGCCCGAGGAGCTTTTCGGGACGACAGCAATCTCTGACTGCGG
>JBKPCG010000030.1:0-36680 GCA_046727255.1 Acidobacteriota bacterium
CTATGAGGAACGCGGTCCCTCAGTATGCGAAAAGGCGAAGCGAGTGCGCACTTCGAGAATGATCCGGACACTCCGAACCCTTGGCTACCGAGTCGAACCTGCAGTGATTCCGGCATGAGGAGGGCATTTTCGACCCTGTTGAATCTTCGTCCGACAGTGTCCGAATTCGCGGCATCGATATTTTTCGGCAACATCTAATGCAAGGCGCGAGCGGTCAGGAAAAGCGTGGCCAATCCGAACAGAAATATGCCCTGCTCGAACTTCTCCGACCAGAGGTGCAGGCGATTGAACTCCATGCGAGTGGGGCTGTCCAGCGGAAGGTTGTCGATTACGCTGGCTTGGGCACGAAGGGCGTGCATCTTTGGCGAAATCGCGAACTGCGAAATTACGGTCAACAGCAGCATCAGCGCGATCAGCAGGTGACGCGTGGCGAGCGGCCGTGCGTTCCCCACGGTTATACGGTTGTAAATCGCCGAGGTAATCAAGAAGACGATTCCAGAAGCAATTCCCATCCAGTGCAGCGCGCCGAGCGAGCGCCCGACGATCTCGCCGGCCAGATGCCGCGTCGGGAGCAGTCCCGGAGAAAATACCGTGGGGGCCACGACGAATGCAAAAAAGATCAGGCCGCCGAGCCAGACGACGAGCGCGAGCAGCATCAAGAATCGCAGAAATGCCATGGCCGAGATTATAGAACCCGGTGAGATTGGCGCCCTTACCTCGCGTTCCCAGTGCTGTACTTTGCGTTCCTTGCGATGGGCGGTAAAGCTCTTGACCGCTAAGCTCGCAAAGAAGGGCCGCAAAGAACGCAAAGAAATTCTTCCCAACATTTCCCTCGAGAGCGCCGGATCGCTTATCCACAGGCCGAACCAGCGCTGTCACTTACCGGCAATCGCGATCGAATTTACCTTCTACCTTCCCCCCAAACTGGCCGAGGAAAGATAATCCGAATGACGGGTTCGTTCGCTGCCGCAGATGTGAACTTTTTGCCTTTGCAGTTGGCGGTATTTTGCGTGGAGTGCGAGTTACTCAGTGGAAACAATACTCCACGCTGTCTGGCTTGTGGAAGCAAGGCAATTCTCAGTCTGTCGCGGGTTCTGGGCGGATCGCTGCGCGGGCAGCCCACCGCGCACCTGATCGCCGACGCGGAACTTGACCGGCTGGTGCGGTCGCTTCTGCACGGTATACGGCAGGTCCCGATGACAAGCGAATACGAAGCTGAGTCGCTCGCGTCCGCCATTTCAAGTCGCCATCATTTACGCCTGCGCCAGCCGGGACCAGCGGCTCTGCAACATACTGGGGGAGTATCGGGGCGGCACTACGAGATCGATCCGGCTGAAATCAATCTGGAACCTGGCATCAGCGTCATCGCGGAAAAAGCCCAGGCCCTGACCGGCGCGACGGGCGCCGCGATCGCTTTGCGAAGAGGAAGTGAGATTGTCTGTCGCGCCCGCACCGGCCGCACCGCTCCCGATATCGGTTGCCGCTTGCAGACCGACAAAGGATTGTCGGCGGAGTGTGTCCGCACGGGTGAACTGCTGCTGTGTCCGGACACTGAGTTCAATCCCAGAGTGGACCTGGCCACGTGTCGTCACCTGCGCGTGCGCTCGATCCTGGTCGCTCCGCTTCGTCATTTCCGGCGAACGCTTGGTGTCTTCGAGGTGCTTTCGTCGACGCCGAACGCCTTCGACCATCACGATGTTGCGACCATGCAGTTTCTGTCGGGGATGATGGTCGCGGCGATCTCGCGGCTGTCGAGTTTGCAACCGAGCCCCGGATCTGCGGCCGCTGGAGACTAGTCCAGTCTGGTCATTACGCACTCTGCTCCAAGTTGCCCGCTGCGATTGGAAACTCGTAGGAAGGGCGATCAAGGACCTTCTTCATAACCCAGGCCAACTCATGAAAAGCGGCGCCACAATCTCCGGCGAAACTTGAACCGTGCATGACGGCGAGAGTCTTTGCGTTCAGCGACGCCAGTCCCTTCAGGATGGTCTCCGTATTGGCAGTGAAGGGCACGTAGTTCGCCAGAGGCCCGACTTGATAAGCGGAGAGAACCTGTTGGCAGCGATCCATCAGCGAGGCGGTGGCGAGCGGCTCGACGTTCCCGTTCTGATGAAACAAGTCGGAGCAGAACAAGGTGCGGCGAGTTTCTTCGAACAACACGCCCGCATCCCATCCGTGCGGAAGTTGGGGCGTGGGATAGTAGCGGAAACGATACTTGCCGGTGGCGAGCAGGTCCTGGGGCGTGAGAATCCGAGCTTCGCGGGACGAGAAATCGTTGACGTTCACGAGCGCACCGATCATGCAGCATGCCGGCTGGGCGTGGGGTGCAATGGCCAGCCAGTCGTTCAATGCGCCACATTCGTCGGATTCGAAGTGGCTCCACGAAATCCAGCGTAGTTTTGCGGGATCGATGAGTTTGGCCATGCCTTCCTTGACCTCGGGGAACATTCGGCGCAGGCCGGTGTGAAAGAGCAGGGGCTCGTCGTCTCTTACAACGAAGTGGTTAAATTGCAGGTCAATCTCGGGCCAGAAAACGCTGATGCGATAGATGTCCGGTGCGATTTCGGTGATGTCAGCCATCGCTCACCCCCAACGAATTCCAGTATCACATTTTCACATGCGGATTGCGACCGGGGGCGAGTGCATCTCGATCGTTCGATGGCGCTTCGAAGAACGCCTTGCACTGTTAAATTGCATTCGCGATAGGGGTCCTTCGACTCCACATGTCCGCGCGCTTCGCGCACGGACATGTTCCGCTCAGGATGACAGCGTTAGATTTGGATGAAAGATCCAGGAGACCCAAGGGAGAGAATGGGGACCTACACGGGCACCGGCACGCTCTCGACAATCTCTCGCAGCACCTGCTCGGCCTGTTCTGATTTTTTCAACGTGGAAGCGTAGAGGGAGCTAACCACTACGCGGTGGGCGAAGACGGCCACGGCCAAGGGCTTGAAGTCTTCTGGAGTACAGTAATCGCGACCATCGAGAAAGGCCATTGCCTGGGCCGCGTGGTAGAACATCTGCGAGCCGCGTGGCGAGACGCCCAGAGAGAGATGATCGGACTCGCGGGTTTTGCGGACGATCGAGAGCGCGTAACTGATGAGCGCTTCGTCCACGTGCACCTGCGTGACGGCGTGCTGGATGTCGAGCACATCGGCGGCGTTGAGCACCGGCCGCAACTGTTCAAGTTGCGCGGTGCCAGCCTCGGCACGAAGGATCTCGCGCTCAGCGTCGCCGTCTGGATACCCCATGCGAACCCGCATCAGGAAGCGGTCGAGTTGCGATTCCGGCAGAGGATAGGTGCCGTGGTGCTCAATCGGATTCTGGGTGGCAATGACCAGGAAGGGCTGCGGGAGCGGATAGGAATGGGCGTCCATCGTAACCTGCCCTTCGTTCATGGCTTCGAGCAGCGCAGACTGTGTCTTGGGCGTGGTGCGATTGATTTCGTCCGCAAGCAGGACATTGGCGAAGACGGGGCCGCGTTTGAATTCGAATTTCTGCTCGATCGCGGAATAAATCGAAATGCCCAGCACGTCCGACGGCAGCATGTCGCTGGTGAACTGAACGCGCTGGAAGCTGCAATCGATGGCGCGGGCGAGCGCCTGGCCGAGCGTGGTCTTGCCGACTCCCGGGGCACCTTCGATCAGCAGGTGGCCCTTCGCGAAAATGGAAACCAAAGCCAACCGGAGAACGTCATCCTGGCCGCGAATGACAGTGCGTAGAGCACGCTCCAGTTCGGCCGCGCGGCGGGAAGTCGCTACCATCGCTTGGGGAGTCATTGAAGGCGATTTTACTATGCGGCTGACGGCAAGTGCGGTTACCAATGTCATTAGACCCAGTTCTCGGTTCTCAGTGAAAACCGAACACTCTTTATGTTCGCCGGTCACAGCGCAAATTCGACAGATGCTTCACACTCTGTTTTTGGAGGCGCTATGGGACGGACCTATCGTGATCTGATCGCTTGGCAGAAGGCGATGAAGTTCGTGAGTGAACTTTATGCGGTGACTCATCGGTTTCCTGGCGAAGAGCGGTTCGGAATTACAAATCAGTTGAGGCGCGCCGCCGTTTCGGTTCCAAGCAACATCGCGGAAGGGCAGGCACGCTTCTCGCAGAAAGGGTTTCACCACTTCCTGAGTCAGGCCCGTGGCTCTCTGGTCGAAATTGAAACGCAATTGCTCATCGCAAAGAACCCGAAATACATTCAACCAGCTAAAGCAGAAGAACTGCTGGTTCTCACCCGATGAACTGGGCCGAATCCTGAATGGGTTGATCGCCTCAATCAAGACCAGGGCCGCATATAGTCCCCGCGGCTTTACTGAGAACAGAGAACCGGGAACTGAGGAACTCATTGAGTGAATTCCGCCGGCCTTCCCGTCAACCGTTCGATCCGCTTGGCGGTTGGGGGATGGGTGGAGAACAGGTTGCCGAGACTCCTCCCGCCGAGAAATGGCGCAATGATGAAAAGGTGCGCAGTCGAGGGAGTGGCAACGAGTGGCATCCGGCGGGAATAGGCGTCGATTTTTGCTAGCGCGCTGGCCAGAGCATAGGGATTGCCGGTCCAGTGGGCACCGGTGTCGTCAGCCGAGTACTCGCGCGAGCGCGAGACTGCTAGCTGGATCAGAGTGGCCGCAAGCGGGGCCAGGAAAATCATCAACAGAGCAGCCAAACCTCCACCACCCTCGCGACGCTCGTTACGGTCGCCGCCGTAGCCGCCGAAAATCATGCCCCACTGAGCCAAATGCGCCAGGTAGGTGATTGCGCCTGCAATGGTCGCAGCCACCGAACTAATCAGGATGTCGCGGTTGTGGACGTGTCCCAGCTCGTGCGCCAGCACGCCTTCGAGTTCTTCGTCATTGAGCAAGCCGAAGATACCCTGGGTCACGGCGACGGAGGCGTGGTTCGGATTACGTCCAGTGGCAAATGCGTTGGGCGAGTCGTTCGGAATCAAGTACACCTTCGGCATCGGCAAACCGACTTTTTGCGAGAGCCGCTCGACGATGTTGTAAACCCGCGGCAGATCTTCCCGCGAGACGGGCTGAGCGCGGTACATGGCGAGCGCGATCTTGTCGGAAAAAAAGTAAGAAACGAAGTTTATGATGGCGGCAAAGATAAGCGCCATCAGCATGCCGCGTTCGCCGCCAAAGGCGCGGCCCGCGAGCATGAGCAGAAGGGTCATGGCCGTCAAGAGAAATGCGGTTTTGAAGGTGTTACCCATATTAGGAACCTCTTTGTCAGATTAGATGCTGAGAGCGGACTTTGGGCTCTGGCTACCTCTCGCGGCGGGCGGGACGCCCGCCGGACAGCCGGCGAGACGCCGGCGCTACACCTGTCGCTTCAACGCCCGATCGAGCGTCTGATCGAGAGCGGCCTTGGCTTTCTCGTATTCGGCGGGTGCGATCTTGCCTTGCCTTCGTTCGAGTTCGAGCTGGAACATTTCTTCTTTCAGCGCTTCAAGAAGCATGGCTGACTTGGTGGACGGTACAAAGGGGGCGGCGGACGCGGCGGCGGAATGTGTAGGGATGCGTGGATCGGCAATGGACGCCGCCGGCGCCGCGGCTGTCGAGGGCTGCCGCTTCATCACCACCCATGCGCCGACCGCGAGTATCAAGGCGAATCCGATCAGAATAGGCCAGCGGTATTGCTGTAGGGGATCGGGAGCATCAATGGGCGCGCCCAGCCCGCCGCCGGGTCGGTTGTCGCGGCCCTGACCTTGCTGGGCTGCCCCGGATGCAACCTGCGCCGGCGACTCGGAAATCGTTCCCGTGCCGCTGATGGTGAAAGGTAGCGATTGACCTGCTTGCGTCTGCTGCGCGACTTGCACGATCGTGTCGCTTTGGCCGGGGTCCTGCATGGGCTGGAACTGAGACGGATTCGCGGCACTGAATTGCATCGTTTTGGGGATCACCACCACGACATGCTGTGCCGGATAGAGCGGATTGGGATCGATCTTAATCGATCCGGAGTAGGGCAGGGTGAACTCGACCTGAAATTGCGTTTCGCCGGGACGGAGCGGGAAGGCGATCGCGTAGCGATTTTTTGCAGATTGCGGCGTTGCCTCGGCGACGATTGGCTGGCCGTTGGGAGCCCTTGCCTGCGCCGACTCGAGCTTCGCGCCCTCGGGCAGGTAGAACTCGAAGTTGTGGTCGTTCATCTGTGTCTTCGCTGGAGCCGACGTGTTGTTGACCGCGAACAGACGCTTGCCGTGCAGCTGTCCACTGTCGGCCTCGAAACGGAGTACGTCGGCGGTCATGCTGAGGTCGGCGATTTTTCGGGCAACGTCATACACCTGTACCTCGACTGAGTTCGTACCGGGAGGCGCCATCTGGTGATAAGTGACGCCCTGGTGGATGGCGCGGATCAGGTGCGGTCCGGCGCCGTCGGCGAGCTTGAAACTAAATTTCCCGGCGCTGTCGGCCTTAGTCTTGGCGGCTACTTCCATGCCGTTGGACAAATTGATCAGGATGATTTCATCGCCCGCGGCGGGTTTACCGCTGGTGCCGTTGGTAGCCGTGCCGGTGAGGGTTTGAGCAGCGGCGAAGGAAGATAAGGTAATCAAAATCAAGACTGCAAGGGGTTTTGCGAATTCCTTCAAGTTCACTCCTCTGCGATTTCGGGGCGGCTGTATTAAGGCTCGAGTCTTGGATCTCAGCCCTCAAGGGGCTTACCAGAAAGGCACCTTACGGCATCGCTGAAGCAAAGCCCTGATTACGAAGCTTACCCCTTTTTGAACCTCGGCCTTGATCTTTTCCGCGCGCTCTCAGATGCGCGATGGCGTAGAGACCGCACCCGCAGCATCTTCTAGGCGGGCGATCTCGGCCAGAATGGCGGCCGCTTCTTCTTCGAGTGAGCCGCGCATGGATTGATAGTCGGCGTCGGGAACTTTGCCGGCCTTCAACTCAAAATTCAAGTCGCGCAGGTTCTCGTAGACGGCTTCCTTGCGCTCGCGAAGATAGACGAGTCGTGTTTTTTCAGGTCCGGCGTACACTTCTCCCGGATAGAAAAACACGTAATAGAGCGCGGCAACCGTGACGGCGGCGCACACGTAGAGAATCATTGGTCAGTCTCCCTGCGGGCCTTGCGCTTGTAGTCGTCGAGTTCGCCGCCAATGGGAATAGCGATGCCGTCCGCCAGCGCGGGCGTGGGTTTGTTTCTCCAGGAACGGACGACGACGACTACGAAGGCCATGCCGAGCGCGAGAGCTACAAATGGCATGATCCAGGCAACGCGGTTGAAGCCGGTGGCGGTCGGGGCGGCGATTACGGTCGGGCCGTAGTTCTGCACGAAGCCCTGCATGATGAGGTCGTTATTGTCGCCGCGACCCAGCGCTGCGATCAACTCGTTCCGCATTTTGTCGGACGACGGACACCCGACGTGATTGCATTCGAGCAGGATCTGTCCGCATCCGCAAATGCACATCATGCTATGACCGAGCTTGTTGAAACGGGCATCGTCTCCGGCACCCAGGAAGAGAAAGATCGCCAGGATAACGAGGGCGAGTTGGACGCTGCGCTTTGAGAATTGGGAGTTCACCTAGTCACCTGCTCCCACCGGCTGCGGCTCGACTCGGGCTGGTACTGCGACGCGAACCGGGGCCGCGTTTGGAATCAGCGCTGTGATCGTGCCAAAGACCATCACGATCAGTCCTGTCCAGATCCAGGGCACCATCGGGTTAAGATGTGCTTTGATGATAGGTTGGCCGGTGGTCCCGTTGATGCCTTCGTAAACCAGATACAAATCGGTCACCAGCAGCAAGTCTTCCTTGAAGCTGGGATAAATTCGGGGCAGGGTCTGAGGCTGTCCGCTGGACTTATAGAAGCGACGCTCGGGATACATGGTCGTGACCTGTTTGCCGCCGCGGAATACGTTGATGATCGCCCACTCATTGCCGTAGTTGGGATTGTCTTCCTGGGTATAGGACTGGCAGACCAGCGTGTATGGGCCGATGTAGATCTTGTCGCCGAAGCCCATTTCCTTCTCGACTTCTTTGTTGAAGGGAGTGCCGAGAATTCCGATGACAACCAGCGCCACTCCGAAATGCACGACATATCCACCATAGCGTCTCGTGTTGCGATGCCAAAGGTGGGCCATGGCGGCAAACAGGTTCATTTGGCTCTTGCCGGCGATCACGCGGCCTCCGCGGATGAACTCAGAGATCACCGTAAAGATCACGAGTATGGACAGCACGGCGGCCATGGTGGCGTAGAAGTACGAAGGATCTTCCCACGGACGCACGCCGAAGATAATCATCACGATGCCGATCGAAACCGCGCCCACCGCCGGTAGCAGGAAATTACGCTTCAGGCTTTCTATCGAAGTCTTGCGCCAGGCCAGCAGCGGCCCAACGGCCGTGAGCAGCAGAAGCAGTAGCGCCACCGGAATCGCCACGCGATTGAAGAATGGCGCGCCCACCGTGACTTTGTGTCCCTGGACCCACTCGGAGAGGATGGGGAAGAACGTTCCCCACAACACTGTGAAGCAGGCGACCAGCAGGAGCAGGTTGTTGAATAGGAAGCTCGATTCGCGCGAGACCAGCGCCTCCAATTTATGTTCGCTCTTCAGGTGCGACTTATTTTTCACGAAGAAGAATATGCAGGTGGCGAGCGTCAATGCCATGAACACGATGAACCAGTCGCCAATCGAAGACTGCGCGAAGGCGTGCACCGAACTGATCACGCCCGAGCGTGTCAGGAAGGTTCCCAGCATCGAAAGCAGGAAGGTGGCGAAGATCAGCCACATGTTCCAGACTTTCAACATGCCGCGCTTTTCCTGCATCATGACCGAGTGCAGGAAAGCGGTGCCTGTCAGCCAGGGCATAAGCGAGGCATTTTCGACCGGGTCCCATCCCCAGTAGCCGCCCCATCCCAGCACCGCGTAAGCCCAGTGGGCGCCGAGAAAGACTCCGACGGTGAGAAAGCACCAGGTCACCATCGTCCAGCGGCGTGTGATCTGGATCCACTTTTCGCCGGGATACTTCATGATCAATGCGCCGAGCGCGAAGGCGAAGGGAACGGTAAAGCCGACATACCCCAGATAGAGCATGGGAGGATGAATCACCATCTCCGGATACTGGAGGAGGGGATTCAGTCCGTTGCCGTCTGGCGGGAGCACGCCTTCCATGATGGCGAACGGGTGCGCCGCGAAATTCAAGATCATCAGAAAGAAAACCTGCACTGCGGCGATCACGACGGAGGCATGTGCGAACAAGCGCTGGTCGGTCCTGTAGCGGAGGCGCAGCACCAATCCGTAACCGCCCAGCAGGAGCGACCAGAACAACAGCGACCCTTCCTGGCCGGACCACAGCACGGCGAACTTGTAAGCAGCCGGCAAGTCGCGATTGCTGTGATGGAAGATGTAGGCTATGGAGAAATCGTCCCGAAAAGCGGAAAGGACTAGCACGATCGCCGCCAGCAGCACAGCGCCGAAAGCGGCAATACCGGCGCGGCGCGCGGTTTCGCCCAGGCGCATCGAACCGGGGTCGCGGCCAAACAAAGCAACCAGACCTGCGAGGAATGAATACGAGCTAAAGCTCAGCGCCAACAGCAGCGCAAAGGTGCCAATTGAAGGCATGAGAGGAATCTCACGGATATTTTTGCAGAGAAGCGACGGTTACGCAATTCGTCCCGTGGACAGAAGCGCCTGCTCAGGAATTTGGCCGACGCGGTGGGTCGCGGAGGGACAGCCCCGCAGCGGGCCCGCGGCCTATTTCGAGGACTCCAGCGAATACGACTTCTCGCGCCAGACGCGGATTCCACCGTCCATCGAAAGAACATTGGTATAGCCCATTTTTTGCAGGTTGTCGGCTGCCAGGGCGGAACGGAAGCCGCCGCCGCAATAGAGCACCAGCGGAGTATTGAGATCGGCGTACTTTCCTTCGATATCGCGCTCGATGATCCCCTTGCCCAGATGGACCGCGCCGGGAAGATGACCCTGGTCGTATTCGCGATCCTCGCGGACATCAATGAGAACAAACTTCTCCCGTCGATCCAGGCGCGCTTTGACTTCGTCAACGTTGGTTTCGCGCACGCGCTGTTTGGCGTCTTCGACGATCTTCAGGAAACGGGGTGGGTGTTGCTGAGCCATTGCTACTGATCTCCCCCTAGAGTTTAACAGTGGCGGGGATCGATTTGCTCCAGCCAAGACCAGCCTGAGATTTTCTTTGCGTCCTTGGCGAGTCGTTTGCGACCTTTGCGATCAAAAGCTTTTAACCGCGAAGTTCGCAAAGAAAAACAGAGACTCCCGCTTGCTCCAACCCCTCCCGACTGTGCTAAAGATAAAAGACAAAAGACGTGCTATGACGCTGATCCTTCGCGAATCTCGCATCCACTCCTGCGGTTGCTATACGACTGTCCCGATTCGGAAGGGGACGCGGGTCGTGGAATATGTGGGTGAGCGCCTCAGCAACGATCAGGCCGATGATCTGTATGACGACGCGCCCATAACCTATCTTTTCGGACTCAATAGCGGCAAGCACGTCGTGGACGGCTACGGTGTGGCCGCGTTTATCAATCATTCCTGCCAGCCAAATTGTGAAACCGACATCATCGGGGGACGGATCTGGATCATCGCGCGGCGCGATATCGAGCCCGGTGAAGAACTCACCTACGACTACAACCTCTTCGACGGCGAAGAGGATGCGCCCTGCCTGTGCCGCGCCCCACGCTGCCGGGGCAGCATCTACTCGGCTGCGCACCTTCGCAAAATGGCCAGGGCACGAGCGAAGAAGGCGCGCCCGCCCCGAGAGGCCCGCTCTCCGGTGCTACAATCGGACCTTTCCTGATCGTTTTGTCCTGGAGCAGCCCCAATTGGAACGTGCCGCTACGCGCCTCGAAACAGTTGTCGCCAAGGCTCTTCACCTGGCACCGGCGCAAGAGAGTCCGCTGCTAGCGTGGCCGGTTGCCTGAAGCGCGGTGGCGGAGCGGACACGGGCGGTCATTTTTTCGGCGGGTATTCTCCGAGTGGAAGTAGCCGACGCGGGATGGCGTCAGGAGTTGTCGTGGCTTGCTCCGCGCTACCTGGCTGCGCTCAACCGATATTCCGCGACGCCGGTCCGTCGGATTGAATTTATGGTGAAGGGCTAGACTTTCAGAAACCGCGTTTGACCCCGTTTTCCACCACCCCTAGAATGATGGATTCGCGCTTGCCGCACGAACTCATCCATGCCTCTGCGCCTTTACAACACACTCTCCGCAAAAATCGAAGAGTTTCAAGCGCTCCAGGGCAAACAAGTGCGCATGTACGCCTGTGGGCCGACGGTTTATGACTACGGCCACGTCGGAAATTTCCGCACGTTTATTGCGGTGGACCTGCTGTATCGCTTCCTGCGGCAGAGCGGATACGACGTGCGCTACGTGATGAACATCACCGACGTAGATGACAAGATCATCCATAACGCCGCCCGCGATGGTGTCTCCGTGCAGCAATACACTGCGAAATACGAGCAGGCGTTTCTGGAAGACTCCGCGGCTTTGAACATCGAGCGGCCGATGCTGGTGCGGGCGACGAAACACATCCCGGAGATGGCGGAATTCATCGCCAAACTGGTGGCAAAAGGACTCGCGTACCGCACGGAGGATGGTTCTTATTATTTCCGGATTGCGAAGTTTCCCCAGTACGGCAAGCTGTCAAAGAAAGATTTTGCCGGCATGGAAGACGGCGCGCGCGTGGACGTAGACGAATACGAAAAAGATAGCGCGCGAGACTTTGCTCTCTGGAAGGCGCCCAAGCTGGGCGAGGCTTCGTGGGAGACGCCCATTGGACGAGGGCGTCCGGGGTGGCACATCGAGTGCTCGGTGATGTCGATGGCGGAACTGGGACCGAGCTTCGATCTGCACGCCGGCGGCGAAGACCTGATCTTCCCGCATCACGAAAATGAAATTGCGCAGTCCGAGTCGCTCACCGGACAGCCCTTCGCGCACTTCTGGTTCCACGCCCGCTTTCTGCTGGTCGAAGGCGAGAAGATGTCGAAGAGCCTAGGCAATTTCTTCACCATCCGCGACCTGGTGCTCAAGGGACACAAGCCGTCCTCGATTCGCTGGCTGCTGACTTCGGTTCCTTATCGCAATCAGCTGAACTTTACTTTTGATGGCTTGAAGTCGGCAGCCAGTTCGGTCGAGAAGCTGCGCAACTTCCGCTTTCGGCTGACGAGCGCGCAGCTTCCGGAGGGCGCGAATCCGGCGATGGCACGGCTCGCTGGCGAAACCGTCGACCGCATCAAGGGCGCGCTTGAAGATGACTTGAACACCGCGCAGGCGCAAGCCGCCCTTTTCGATATGGCACGTAAGGCCAACGCCGCGCTGGATGCAAACGAAGTTCGCAAAGACGATGTCAAACCGCTGCTGGTTGCGCTGGAGAAGTTTGACGAGGTCTTTGGCGTGCTGAAAGACGATGACCAACCTAAGATGAAAGCGGTCCTCGACTGGGCTCGCACCGTGGGACGCGAGAAGGATGCAAGTCCGGAGTTGCTCGAAATCGCCGGCTCGGCGCAGCTTTCAGACGAGCAGGTGAATCAGAAGATCGCGGAGATGGAAGCCGCGCGCAAATCCCGCAACTTCAAAGTATCCGACGCCCTGCGGGGTGAACTCACGACCGCGGGGATTGTTGTGGAGAACACGAAAGACGGCGTACGCTGGAAAAGAAAGTAGCGTAGCGCCGGCGTCTCGCCGGCTGTCCGGCGGCCGTCCCGCCCAACGTTGTATCAGGTCGGGCTGCACTTCATGAAATCTCTCGACGAATATCTCCGCGACGCCGAGCAAGCCCACGGCCATCTGTGCGCCGGACAAGTGCTTGGCGTGCGCATGGCGATGCTGGGACTGGAGAAGCTGGGCATCAATGATCCGCGAGGCAACAGAGAGGATCGCAAGCGGCTGATTACATTTGTGGAAATCGACCGCTGCGCCACCGACGCAATCGGCGTGGTCACCGGCTGCCGTCTCGGTAAGCGCGCGCTGAAGTTTCGCGACTGGGGCAAGATGGCTGCGACGTTCGTCGATTTGATCACCGGCAAGGCAATCCGGATCGCGGCCAAAGAATCGTCGAAAGCGCTGGCGCGCACCATGCATCCGGAACTCGAAAGCAAGGACCAGCAACAGATGCTCGCCTACCGCGAAATGCCGGCTGACGACCTCTTCGCCACACAGTGGGTAAAGGTCGAGCTGCCCGCCGAAGAATTTCCCGGATACAAGGGTGAACGGATTGTTTGCGCTGAATGCGGCGAAGGAATTAATTTCCGGCGTGAAGTTCGGCGGGATGGGCGCGTATTGTGCCGCGCCTGTTCAGGTAGCCGCTACTACGAACTACTCTGACCCGCAAAGGCGACTCGCTCACAGGCTGTGAACTCGTTTTACTAACCAATGAGGAAAGGTATGCCCCCACGGAATATGCAACTCCACGAATGAATGGAATCGTGACTACGAAGAACTTCCAGCAGCCCAGCGCACGAACTCCGTCTTTGCACGTAGTACCGGAAAACTGGCTCCAGAGGCCTCCAGCAACCAAGACGCTCTCGCTACGACTCGCAGATAATGCTAGGACAAGGTGCAAACCAAACCAGATGCTGGGCAGAACCCATACCCACATCGCGGCGCTTACTCTCCAGGTTCGCCAGATGAAGAAGCCGACGAATGCAGCGCACAACAGACTTAGAGTCCATTCTTTCCAGAGCACGGCTGCGAGTGTTTGGGAGCGAAACGCCTTCCCTATTGTGCTTTCCAGAACCGCTGTACCTATGAGTGCAACGATCGTATTGAGGATCAACGCTCCACAGAATTTAAGACTCCGCAGCATGTGTCGGCTCATCCCCGCGCCTGCTCATAAGCATGCGCCACCCGCAAGACCGTCGCCTCATCGAAGTGCCTTCCAAACAGCTGCAAGCCGATCGGCAACTTTTCGTGGTTCTCGCCACAAGGCACCGAAATCCCGGGGATTCCCGCCAGGTTCGCCGTCACGGTGTAGATGTCCGCCAGATACATGGCCAGCGGATCATTCACTTTCTCGCCCAACCGAAAAGCCGGGGTGGGACAGGTAGGAGCGGCGATCACGTCGACTCTTTTGAAAGCCTCGTCGAAGTCACGCGTGAGCAGAGTGCGCACCCTCTGCGCCTTCAGGTAGTACGCGTCGTAGTACCCGGCGCTCAGAACGTAAGTGCCCAGCATGATGCGGCGTTTCACTTCCATGCCGAATCCGCCGTCACGAGTCAGCCGGTACATGTCTGACAACGTACGCGCGTTGCGGGCGCGAAAGCCGTAGCGCACGCCGTCGTAGCGAGCGAGGTTTGACGAAGCTTCGGCGGTCGCGACAATGTAATACGTCGGAATCGCGTACTCGGTGTGCGGCAAAGAGACGGGCACGATTTCGCATCCCAGTTCTGCCAGCTTCTGAATGGCTGCTTCGACCGCCGTGCGGACTTCAGGGTCGAGCCCGTCACCGAAGTACTCCTTGGCAACGCCGACTCTTAATCCCTCGACCGGCGTTTCCAGTTCAGCGACGTAATTCGGTAGCGGCACGGGGGCGGAGGTGGAGTCCATTGGATCGCGGCCTGCGATCGTGCGCAGCACCAGCGCGGCGTCTTTGACCGTATTCGCGAACGGGCCGATGTGGTCGAGCGATGACGCGAAGGCGATCAGTCCGTAGCGCGAGACCCGTCCATAGGTGGGCTTCAACCCGACCACGCCGCAGAAAGAAGCCGGTTGCCGGATCGAACCGCCCGTGTCGGAGCCGAGAGTCGCCACTGCCATTCCCGCGGCGACGGCAGCAGCCGATCCGCCTGACGACCCGCCTGGCACTCGGCTTTTGTCACGCGGATTGTGCACCGGATGGTAGGCCGAATTTTCCGTGGACGATCCCATGGCAAACTCGTCACAGTTGAGCTTGCCCAGGACCATCGCGCCGGCAGCCTCCATGCGCGCGACCGCGGTACAGTCGTACGGCGGAATAAAGTTTTCGAGAATCTTCGAGCCCGCGGTAGTCCGCACATCGCGCGTAACCATCACGTCTTTGATGGCGACCGGAACTCCGGCAAGCGGTGGAAGCGGGTTGCCCTCTTCGGCCAGCTTGTCGATCTCCGCAGCTTTGGCCGCTGCGCGCTCCTTCGACAGTGTGAGAAAAGCGCCAATTTCCGGATCGTTCTGCTTGATTCTGGTGTAAAACTCCTCCGCCAACGCGGAGGCGGTGAGTGTACGATCGGCGATCGCGCTGAGGACGCTCTCGATTGTGAAGGCCGTTGTCATCTACGAAGCTGCTGTATCCAGTGTGATCCCAAAATACGGAATTCGACTGGACTCTCTACCTCTCAATCACTTTGGGAACCACAAAAAATGTGCCGTCGGTCTCCGGAGCATTTTTCAAGGCGACGTCATGAGGCAGGGACTCGCGCAGTCCGTAGCGGACGTCCTCGCGAGCGGCATATGCGAAGCGCTCGCTGCTCGGGCGCGATTCATCTGCACCGTAGCGGTCCGAAACCTGCGCCATGGGCGCGACCTTGTCCGTGTCCAGCTCATTCAGGCGCTCGATGTAGTCAAAAATGGAATTCAAATCGTTGAGCATCCGAACGCGCTCATCGGCGCTCAGTTCGAGATTGGCCAGGTCGGCCACATAAGTGACGTCTTTTTCACTGACCTTCATCGCACGCCTCTCACGTTCCTATCCGGGCATCGCTTCACAGACTGCGGAAAACTCCGCAGAATCGCAGTTTACACGAGACACAGACTAGGGTTCTTTGGAACGAGTGCAGAGTCCTTCTTCAATGGCCGGCCTCCAACTGTGCGTGAGCCCGCAGACGGTGCTGTACAAGAAATGCATAGTGGACGGCGGAGAGAATTGTGAAGAAGAAGGTGGCGCGCAGAAAGGTCTTGCGCGCAATATCGACCCATACCACCGGCATCACCAGCAACAGCAGGGCAAAGAAGATCGCCGCCACCTGAGCCAAAGTATTCGCTTTGCCGAAGATGCTGGGACGAAAGTCTTTCAGGCCGGCGATCATGAAGAGCACTCCACTGACCAGCAGAATCGAGATATCGCGGCTGAATACCACAACCGTGAACTTCCATGGCACGAGCGCTCGGTGCTCAATGGATAGCACGAGGAACATGGTGCTCATGAGCAGCTTGTCGGCGATGGGGTCGAGATACTGCCCGAGCTGCGTTTGCTGATGGAGCCTGCGAGCCAGCAGGCCGTCGAGTCCGTCACTGATTCCCGCCAAAACGAACAGCACCAGCGCCCACACGTAGTGGTGGCCGACGACATTGATGACGATGAATGGCAGGAAAATCATCCGGAGCAGCGTGAGCTGGTTGGGCGCGGTCAGGATCTGCCGGAGGTTCATTCCCGTTCTCCAACCAGGAATTCGGCGGTCAACAGCGCGGCGGGATCCTGGCCGGTCTGTTGCGCAAACCGCTGACTGAGCGACAGCATGCTGCTTTCGGGCAAGTCCAGTTCTATCCGCTCCACGCGGTGCATAGGGAAGAACACGACGCCGGATGTGAACGCGTCGCCGGCCTTGATCGTCGAAACCAGATCGTCAAAGGAAATCAGATCAACGCCGCGAACGCTTAACCCTTCACTCGCAAGATCGAGGATCGCGCCCCAGAATTTCTCGCGCGGGCTGTTGAGCGTCACGATGACGATCGCGCCGGGATGAAAGGGGTCGGTGGGGCGTGGTTCTGGGGCGGGGATCATGGGTGGAGTTGAATTCGATCTGTCGTTGCCTTAACCAGGTCTGCGCGCGCGTAGACAATGAAGCAGTAGAGCGCGGGCCCAATCAACGGGAGCAGCATGATACAAAACCAACAAACCTTTTTCCATTCCGGCGAGCGATCGAACCCGAACAGAAAGTATTCCATTGCCACCACCGTGGTTGCGGCTCCCACCACACCGACGAACAACAGCAATTGCGCCGCGGGAATGTCAAGAGGACTGCCACCCCTAAGCTGCATCCCCAACAAGCCAAGAAACAGTCCCAGAGATAGAGTTGCAGCAATGCGATAGATGCGCCGGGCAGTACTCGACACTATCCATTCTTTGTTGATGTAGTAGTACCTGAGCATCACCGCTCCGCCCGCAAGTCAGTGTCTCAAGACATGCTATGCCAGTCGTGGGCAATCGTCCAAGCATACAGCTACTGGTCGCTGCTTCCTTCATTCCGCACCGCCTTCAAATCAATCCCTACTTGCTCCGCCTTCTTATAAAGGTGCGATCGTTCCAGCCCCAGCGCGCGAGCAGTGTTCGATATCTGATTGTTGTTACGCTTCAGTTCCGCCAGGATCGTCTGCTTTTCAAACGCGCGCACGCGGTCGGCGAGCGGACCTATCCGTGCCGCAGAAGAGTCGAGGCTGGCCGCGAACATCGGCAGAGCGAGCGCCACGATCTCAGCGGTTACTTCGTCGGAGGTCGCGAGCAGCATCAACCGCTCCACGACGTTTCTCAATTCGCGAACGTTCCCCGGCCAGGCTTGGTCCTGAAGCGCCGCGATCGCGTCTGCTGTGAAGCGCATCGGCTTCCAGCCATTGGTGGTGCTCACCTGCAAAGCAAAATGCCCGACCAACGCCGCGATGTCATCCCGGCGCTCGCGCAGAGGCGGCAGCCTCAGCGGGAAGACGAATACACGATGAAACAGATCCTGCCGGAATTTTCCATCGCGGACAAGCTTTTCGAGATCATGGTGAGTAGCCACGATGACGCGCACGTCCACGGTGATCGAGCGGTCGCCGCCGATGCGTTCGACTTCGCCCTCTTCCAATACGCGCAGTAACTTGGCCTGCATAGCGAGTGGCATGTCTCCGATTTCGTCGAGGAAGATCGTGCCGTGCTGCGCCTGCTCGAATTTGCCCAGATGTCGGGCCCCCGCTCCGGTGAATGAACCTTTTTCGTGACCGAACAATTCGGATTCGATCAGTTCCGCGGGAACCGCTGCGCAGTTCAGCGTCACAAACGGTCCGCCCGCCCGCGGACTGCGCTCATGCAGCGTCCGCGCCACCAGTTCCTTACCAGTCCCGGTCTCACCCAGGATGCAGATGCGCGTCTCGCTGGCTGCTACTTTTTCTACCTGAGCCATTACGCGCTTCATGGTCTCGGCTTTCCACACGATTTCGTGCTTGCCGAGACGGCGCTCAAGGTCGCGGTTTTCGCGCTCCAGTCGGCCCAGTTTCAGCGCGTTCTCGACCGTGAGCAAGAGTTTGTCTGTTGAAATCGGTTTTTCCAGGAAATCGAGCGCGCCTAGCCGCGTGGCGCGTACGGCCATCTCGATGTGCGCTTGTCCGGACATCATTACAACCGGAGTTGGCACGCCCTGCGCTTTCAATTCTTCGAGCAGGGTCAGGCCGTCTTTGCCGGGCATGACTACGTCGGAGAGAATCAGGTCGAAGGCTTGCGCTTTGGCCAACTCCAGCGCGCGGGCAGCGTTGTCGCACACCGTAGCTTCGTGTCCTTCGAGGCGGAATGCGCGTGACAGGGAGGCCAGGGTGTTGGCCTCATCATCCACGATCAGCAGATGCGCTTTATTCGCCAACGTCGGAACCTCGGGGGCTGAAGCCCCAACTAAATTAGACGCCAACCGCGGCGCCGAAGCGCTGCGCCACCCAAAATCTCATCACACCTCGCGCGGCAACTCGATGCGGAAGGTAGTTCCCTTCTCTTTCGTGCTCTGGACCGAAATCTTGCCACCGTGGTCGCTCACCACCGACTGTACTATGGCGAGGCCCAGCCCGGTGCCATGCTGCTTGGTCGTGTAATAAGGAGTAAACAGACGCGCGCATTCTTCCTGAGTCAGGCCGGAGCCGGTGTCGGAGACTGAGAGTTCGATGCGAGTTCCGAATGATTTCGTCTGAACAATGATCTCGCCGCCCTGCGGCAGGGCGTCAATCGCGTTGGTAATGAGATTTGAGAGTGCGCGGTGCAGCAGTTCGGGATCGACCGAGATCTCCGGCAACTCCGATTCCAGTTCGTTGCGGACGGTGATCTGACTCTTCTCCTTCAACTGTGCCTGGAATACTCGCAGCACGGAACGTACGACTTCGTTCAGCTGTGTGAGCTTGCGCTGGGGTTGAGGCATCCTTGCAAATTCGCTGAAGCGGCCGATGATTGTCTTCAGATTGTTGACCTCTGCCAGCAGTGTGGATGTTCCTTCGCGAAATACTTCTTCAAATATCTCGGGCGCTTTCTCTTTGGCGCGAATCAGATTCTCGACCGTGACCTGCAAAGGAAACAGCGGATTCTTCAATTCATGCGCCAGCCGACGTGCCAGTTCGCGCCAGGCGGCCACGCGTTCGGCTTGCAGGGTGCGTTCCTTTTGTTGCAAGAGATCTTCTGTCATGCGATTGAACGTTGTAGCAAGTTCTCCGAGTTCATCGCTCGAGTCGACGTCGACTTTGGCGTAGAGATCTCCGGCGGCAACCCGGCGCGCGGCTTCCGCCAGCGAAACGACTGGTCGAGTGATGCGGGCCGCGAACCACAGACTGGCCAGGACCGCGACCAGAATTCCCGCGCCTCCCACCAGCATCGCTGTCGAAAGCACCTGCCTTTGCAACTCGACCAGTGGACGCCGCGAACTGCCCACCAGGAGCACGCCCATGAATTGCTGATTGGGTCCGGTGAGCGGCATCGCAAGGAGAGTTTCGGCGTCGGCGGAATCGGCGGTCCAACGAATCACACTACGAGATTCCTGGCCGGAACGACGCACCCGTTCGACAAGGGGTGCAATCTTATCGGCACCAGCTGCTGGTCCGTTCAAATCGAGCAATGACTTTGGATTCCAGTTAGCGTCGAGATTTTGATAAAGCAACACGCGCGTGCCCGCCGGGATATCGAGCGTCGAGAGGAAGCCCTGATCGAGGCGTTCTCCGCCTATGACATAGAGGGGCTGCTCACCCACGCCCGCTACGCGCACGGCGAAGAGGCCCAGCGTCGAGCCATTCGGCAGTTCCTCGCGTTTGAGAAACGCCCCCGCCGATCCGATGGCCGATGGGATCGCCGGCTCGGGGTATCCAAATTTTGCCTGCCACTGCGCGGACGACAGAATCGTACCCTGGTGGTCCACCAGTTCGAGGAAGTCCAGATGCTGCTGGCTGGCCAGGTTGCGAGCTTCGCTGACGTAACCGCCGGAGTCGGCTGCGCCGCGGTTGATCTCCAGCGCGATGCGCTGCACGGATTCGCTGCCGGCTGCGGCTTCTACCTTGCGGACGACTTCGTCCCCACGACGCTGAAATTCTGATCGGAACTGTGCCGCCACAGCGTTAGCGCGGTCATCGTTCGCGCGCTCGAATGAGCGCTGCATGGTGCTCCAGACCGATGCGGAAATCACCACCACGCACAGAAAGACAGTCAGCGCAAAAATCAGCAGCAGCTTCTGGCGGAAACTCATCGCGAGTCCGCCTCCAGCCAAACATCTGAGAGGTTCCAGTTCCCTGTCGGGCCGGGTCGCCAGTTGCGCACGCGGGCGCCGGCTACGCTCGCCACCGGGAGGTGAAAGAGCGGAATGACCGTGTGTCCGTCGAGCAGAGTGCGTTCTGCCTGGTAAAGATCGTCCACGGAACCGCCATGAATTAACGGTTGCTGCAACCCCAACTCGCGCGAAGCTTCGCGGAGCGAGGTGGCCGGATCGGGGCTGGGAAGCACGATGCGAATCAGACTGACATCCGCGACCCCTGACAATGACACTCGCAGTGTGATGCCAATCTCGCGCGCATTCAAAGCAATGCGCTCGGCGATCAGCTGCGCTTGCGGATCGCGTGGATCATAGCTCACAGTGAGCGCCGGTTGCCGGGAGTCCGTGAGAACAACCTTCGCGCGCTGCAGATTTGCCGGAGCCGGGAAAACTCTGCTGTAGCCGGTCATCCAGTTGGGCAGGATGCTGGCGGTGGGTTCTCCTATGCCTTTCAGGAGCACGGATTGGATGGGCTTGCGGTCAATGGCGAGCGCCAATGCTTCTCGAACGCGAGCATCCTGCGCTTTCGAGTTCGCGGGAAAAACCAGCGCCATCAACTCGACTGGCAGTGAGGTCCGGACACGCTGAGATCCACCATTCGCCGCAGTCGCTTGTGGCGGCGACTCGATCAAGTCAGTCTTGCCGAGTTCCAGAGCGATTGCCTGATCGCGCTGCGACCTGCCGAGTTCAATCTCGACCGCGTCCGTGAAGGGTCTCCCTGCCCAACTCTCTTCGTTGGCGGCGAGCCTCAAGGTCTTTCCTGGCTGAAAGTCGGCGACGCGGAACGCGCCCGTGCCCACTGGCAATCCGTTGGCGCTGCGTTTCAGAATTGCGTTTCGAGGCAGAGCAAGTTCGGCGAGCAACGAAGGTATTGGAGAGTCGCTCTCGATGGTGAGCAAGTCTCCCGCGCCGTGGACGGTCCAGTCGGAATGGCGTTCGCCGAGAATTTGAGCAATGGTTGCCGCCGAGGACGCAGTGCCATCATGAAATTTCACTCCGCGCCGTAGCGTGAACTGCCAGCGCTTGCCGTTCAGGTCGCTCTGCCATGTCAGGGCCAAGGCGGGCTGCGCGTGCGTGGCAACATCGATTTCTACAAGATTGTCGGCGATCAACGCCACGATACGGGCCGCATCCCAGTAGTCGCCGGGCGTGCCGCCGGACGTAAGCTCCAGACTATTTGACGCCGACTGCAACATGACACGCAGAGTGCCGCCATAGCGCGGACGAGTCGCTCCCTCCGCCACGCCCAGCAGACTAGCTGCCGCAAGAAATAGAAATGCGATACGCCTCATACCAACCCGTGTCCCGCCTCTTCACAATCGCGATCGCGCCGTTGCCACTGCCTTCCGTCCAGAGCGCCACGACGGGCCCGTCGAATTCCGCCGGTGAACTGGCGACGACCGAGTCGCGATCCGGAATTTCGACGGCACGCACGCTATCCTGCTCAGGGTCTCCAGCTTCAGAGACCAGCAACTGCGCACCAGATCCGCAACCGGAACGGACGGCCGCCAGCTGGCTGCCCCACTTTGCTCCGCGGATTACCTGATCGGTCATGCCATCGAGCATATGGATCGATCCATCCACGCCAGCCAATATCCACAGCGTGTAGCCAGAGCGGGGCAGGGCGGCGGCCGAATAGAACGACGGCCCATTGGAAACTTTTCCGATACCGGGAGAGAACGCGCCTGTGAAAAAGTTGCGCGCCGGAGCGAAGAACGCGCGCACGCCGCCGTCATCCGCAGTCAGGGGCCAGGGATCATCGCTGTCGCTGCACACAAGCGTGAGGGGCGCACCACCACTTGACCGGCAGACTGTTCCCGGCAGATGGAAATCGAACAGATGATCGCGCCGCAGCAGCAGGCGACCACGGAGATCGCGGGGGAAGATGCGCGAGTGTGTTATTGCAAGTGACGCTTCCTGCTCCCAGCGCCCGCCTTGCTGACGATAGACGGCAACCTGGCTAGCATCGAGTACCAGCAGCCGCGGGCCACCGCTCATTTCGACTACGGCCGCGTCGAGGATGGGCTGCTCTTGCGTGAAGAGGAAACTCTTTCGCAAAACCAGCGGCATCGTCGAGGTTGGCACACCAACCGCTTGCGCGCGCGGCGTAGGAACCAGCACAACTCCCCGCTCGTCGGATCCGATCACGATTTCGGCGGCCCACACATACTCCCGGATGCTCTCCGAAAGCGTGACCTGCACTGATCCCATCGACTCGTCGGCAGTGGCGGTGCGCACGCCTTCGGCGCGCAACTGGGCTTCGAGTACGCTGCGAATTTCGCGCACAGACTTGTCATCGAGTGACGACCGATTCGTGACGTCGAGAGCGACCGCGCCCGGCCCGGTAACGGACGCAATCTTGTGCGCCAGTTGCCGGGCAGCGTCGCCTAAAACCGACGCGGACAAAAGAGAAGGAAGAACGGCGGTTACAAGGAAGAACGATGCCAGCCAACCCATCCGCAGACCGCCTGACCAGCGCCCATCCATTTGTGGAATGGGCTGATTATAGCGCGTGAGTTCTGAGGCTTCGTTCATGGGTAGGAGCTCTCAGTTGTCGGCTCTCAGCTTTTAAGATGCCGCCCCTGTAGTTAGTGCTTGTCCGCCCACTACGCTAGACCACCGATCCGCTACTGCTACTGCTTGTCTTCTCCGGCATCGTCCGACTGGCTGACATGGTTCGCCGTGTTCATTCCCCGCAAGACATCGTTGGTGAAGAAAAACTTGCCGTCGGCGGGAACCATCATGATCTGCAACTTGTCTGACAAGCGTTCGGCCACGATTTTGTTAATCAGCAGCGGATTCTGTTTCAGCACCACGCCCTCATTCCTCATGCGCTCCGCATCGGCGATGGCGGTGATACGAATTCGCTCAGCCTCCGCCTGCGCCAGCAGCTTACGGCGTTCCATCTCCGCCTTGCTGTCGATGATCTTGGCTTCTCCAGCCGCCTCCGCGCCCTTGACCGTGGTTTCTTTCCGCGCCTCGGCTTCCAGCTTTGACTGCTCAATCTGCTTTTGCTTTAGTGGAAGCAGGTATTGCATCGCGTCCGCCTCTCCCTTCGCTTGCAGCACTCGCACAGCGGCCTGACCTTCGGCCTGCTTGACCTGTTGCACTTTGTTTGCGTCGGCATCGGCTTCGGCGATCTTTACTTGCTTCTGGTGGATCTCAGTCTCGACTCCCATGCGGTCGTTTTCCTGCTCTTTCAGCAGCAATGACTCAAGCCCCTGCGCGTACTCCGGAGGAAGCTGGATGTCGCGCAGCATGACTTCTTTCACAACGATTCCGTCTGCCGCCAGACGTTTGCGAATCATCTCCGACGCGCGCTGGCGAACCTCCTCGCGCTTGGTGGAAAACATTTCGCGCACGGTGTAGGCGGGAACCAGTTCGCGCCACGCCGTTGCTACTACCGGAGGCACGATTTCCCTTTCCAGTGGCTGCGGCAGGTTGGCCTGGATGTAATCGAGATGCTTCGGATCGACTTGATACCGAACAGTGATTGCCAGCCCGAGAGTCAGCCCTTCTTTAGCTTGCACGTGCAGCGCTTCCCCCTTCGCGGCCCCTTTAGCGAGCGAATCTTCACTCAGGCCGGTGGTGAACACCTGGTCTCGCGTGTTGAAGAGCTCGATGCGTTCGGCCAAAGGAACGACGACGTGCACGCCCGGATACAACGTCCCTGCCAGTGTGCCCTGGGTTTGGCTGACGCGGACACCCGCCGTCCCGCTGGGCACAAAAACGATGGCCGCCGAAATCAGCAGGGGCGCCCACGCCAGCATGGCGAGCGCGACGGAGGTCCGCCAGCGCACGACCGGAGGAGGAGCCGATCCGGCCTCCCCCGACGGATCGAGACGCGAGCGCCGATACGCCAGTGACAGGTAGAGGTCATACGCGAGAATTCCAGCGGCGACCGCGAACATCAGTATCCCCGCACTCACAAGCAGATATTTCAGAAACAACATAGTGGTACTCCTCTTAGCGTTCTTGCCCGGGTTTGGATACTTCCGCGGGGCGGGCAAGTACCACGCTGAAGAGGCGCCCGAAAATGAGTTCTTCGATCAGGACGGCAGTGGCCACTGAGAAAGTCAGTCCGCCTACAACCACCAGGAATTGAAGCATCGTTTCCATAATTTGTTCTCCGTTGCGCCATACAAACGGCAAGCGCAGAGCCAGAGTTATCTAATTGCAAATACATAGGTTTGCGATCCAGGCAGACAGGGATTCGTGTTCGGCAGGACCCAGGCGTGTCAGAGCCGACACATACCTGCCAGGTTGGCACTTGCTTATTGGTAGAGACGCGGCTTGCCGCGGCTTGCTTACCTAACCCGAGACGCATGGTCCGGTACACGCCCGAGCGCGGCACGCCGCGTCTCTACCCATCAGCCCTGGCCACGCAGCCAAGAATCGTTTATTCGCGCCCGTCGCTCCGCGCTATCGTGTAGGAATGGGATTTGGTCGCCCCACGAAGCTCTACACCGAAGACGAGCTTTACCAGTATGCCGTCGGAGCGCTGGGCCGGCGCATGCGCTCGGTTGCGGAACTGAAGCGCCTGCTGCGCAACCGGGTCGAAGCCGACACCGAGATCGGCAAGACACTGGTGGAACTGATCATCGTGCGTCTGAAAGATCGTGGATACTTGAACGACGCGAAATTCGCCGCGGACTATTCCTCCTTTCGCCGCGACAACGAGAAGTTCGGGCGCAGGCGTGTGATCACCGACTTAAAGATCAAGGGCGTTCATGGCGAAGTGATCGAAAAAGCAGTGGATTCCGCCTACGAAGACGTCAGCGAAGAAAAGCTTGCCCGCGATCACTTGCGCCGCAAACGCTTGCAAAAGCCGAAAGACCAGAAAGGGGCGGCGCGCATCTTCCGACAGCTCATGCGTGCTGGGTTTGGTTCAAAGACGATTTTCACGATTCTCAAGAAGTGGGACGTGGACGACGAGACCCTGACCACGCTGGAGAGCGAAGCGCTGGATCAGGCGCGATAGGAGTAAGCGTTTTTCTTTGCGACCTTTGCGAATCCTTGGCGCTCTTCGCGGTTAAAAGCTTTAGAGCGCAAAGTTCGCGAAGAACTTCGCCAAGAACGCAAAGCAAACTCAGTTCGCCTCAAGCACGGCTTGCGTCCGTTGCGATCCTCCCTCATACTCTACCAATCCCAAGTTCAGATCTGGAGGAACCATGAAATTGAAACTCTCTCTAGCAGTGCTTGCTCTCGCCGCGTTTGCGTACGGTCAAGATGCCGCCAGCGATGTCAAGAAAGCTGCTGAGGACACCGGTCACGCGACCAAGAAGGCCTCGAAAAAGACCGGCCACGCCACCGCGAAAGCCGCTGACAAAGCAGCCGACGCCACCAAAGACGCCGCCGAGGACACCGGCCACGCGACCAAGACCGCGGCAAAGAAAACCGGTCATGCCACCGCGAAAGCCGCCGACAAGACCGAGGACGCTACCGAAGGCGCTGCCAAGAAAACCGGACACGTCGTCAAGAAGGGCGCCAAGAAAACAGCCCACGGCGTGAAAAAGGGCGCAGAGAAAACCGAAGACGCCGTAAAGTAATTCTGGTCTATAACGTGGCCGGCGTTCTACCGGGGGGCTGCTTCCGAAGCAGGTCCTCGACATCGCCGATCTTGTCTCCGATCAGGTTGATCTTGTGCGCGAGGCCCTGGATCTCCGACTCCGCGCGTCGATTGACATCGAAGTCGAGTTCGCTGCGCAGCCGGTCTTTTTTGTCCTGGCGGTTCTGGCTCATCATGATGATGGGCGCCTGAATCGCCGCCAGCATGGAAAGAAACAAATTGAGCAGGATGAACGGATACGGATCCCAGGCCCGCGCAGCCAATCCGATGTTGAGTGTTGTGTAGGTAACCAGCACGATTCCGAACGAAGTGATGAAAGTCCACGAGCCGCCGAAACTGGCGACTCTATCGGCGATGCGTTCGCCGAGCGTTTCCTCCTCTTCGATTACCTCGTTGGGATTGCGCGCCGCGCGCACGCGCACCAATTGCTGCGAAGCGTGAAACTGGCGGCCGAGCACGGTAAGCATATCCATGCCCGCATGGGGCTTGCGCTCGAGCAGCACCGCAATATCGTGCCGGTCCACCTCGATGCAGACCGTTTCGTCCAGAGCGATGGCATTGGTCTGATGCGGCGTCTGCTCGAGCATGGACGCGAACCCAAAAAATTCCCCTTGGGCGGGCTGATCGATCACGACCTCCTGATGGTCTTCGTCGATGGTCGTAACCCGGACCATGCCGGACACAAGCACATAGGCGCGTCCGCCCGGGTCGCCAATTTTCCAGATGCGCTGCCGCGGAGCGAAACTCTTGACCTCAACCTGTCCGGCGAGAACCGCGGTCTCGTCATCGTCGAGTAGAGCGAAGAGGGGAACTTGTCTCAGGATTTCCGGATTGCACGCCATTTTGTTTCTCCCCGATAGATCTGTGCAGGCAACGAAAGATCATAACCACAAAACTCAGTTCTCGGTTCCCAGTTCTCAGTTCCCAGTCACAGCTCTCAGGGCTTCTCTGAGAACTGAGAACTGCATTCTGATTTAGAATTTAACCTTCCATGCTCACCGGCTCTCAAATCCGCCGTAAGTTCCTGGACTACTTTATCCACAAGGGCCACCGTGAAGTCCATTCCTCATCGCTAGTCCCGCAGAACGATCCCACGCTGCTCTTCACCAATGCTGGGATGAACCAGTTCAAGGACGTCTTCCTAGCCCTTGAAAAACGCGATTACACCCACGCCACCAGTTCGCAAAAATGCGTCCGCGCCGGCGGCAAGCATAACGATCTTGAGAACGTCGGCTTCACCAACCGCCACCACACATTTTTCGAGATGCTGGGAAACTTCTCGTTTGGCGACTACTTCAAGAAAGACGCCATCGCCTATGCGTGGGAATTGCTGATTTCACCTAAGTGGTTCAACATTCCGAAAGAGAAGATGCACGTAACGATCTTCAAGGGCGAGAACGGCGTCGAGCGCGACTCCGAAGCCTACGATCTGTGGCTCGGCCAGGGCGTACCCAAAGACCGCATCTACGAATTCGGCGCCAAAGACAACTTCTGGCAGATGGGCGACACCGGCCCCTGCGGTCCATGCAGCGAGATTCACTACGACATGGGCCCGGCGGCTTCGGATCAAAACCACGCCGACTGCGCGTTCGGCTGCGGCTGCGGGCGATATGTCGAGATCTGGAACCTCGTGTTCATGCAATTCGACCGCGATGTGAGCGGCAAGCTGAACCCACTGCCCAAGCCGTCGATCGATACGGGGATGGGGCTGGAGCGGATCGCAGCGGTGCTGCAGGGCGTGATCTCGAACTATGAGACGGATTTGTTCGTGCCGCTGATCAAGCGAGCGGCGGAGTTAACGGGTGCGTCCCTAAAAGAGGAGTTAGACAAAGAAGCACACACGAAATCGGCAGCCTCACTGCGGGTGATCGCCGACCACTCGCGCCCCGCGACATTCTTGATCTCGGATGGTGTGTTGCCTTCAAATGAAGGTCGTGGGTATGTGCTGCGCAAGATTATTCGACGGGCGATCACACATGGACGATTGCTTGGACAGACAAAGCCGTTTCTACATGAAATGGTATTCGCTGTACGAGACCTCATGCAGGACGCATATCCCGAATTGAAAGGAACCACGGAGCGAGTGTCAAAGGCGGTGTTAGCTGAAGAGACTCGGTTCGCGCATACTCTGGATCTCGGTCTCAAGAGGCTCGAAGAAGATCTGCAGCCGCTTGTTACTGGCCACAAGGGCACCTCACATCCGCCCGCCTATCCTGGAGACAAGGCATTCAAACTCTACGATACATTTGGCATGCCGCTCGACTTCATGCAAGACGCCGCACGCGACCAAGGGATTGTCTTCGACCAAGCGGGCTTCGACCGCGCCATGCAGGAGCAGCGCGAACGGGCTCGCGCCTCCTGGAAAGGCGCCGTCAAGCAGACCGCGAACCCGGCCTACCAGCAGCTTCCGAAATCCACGTTCGAAGGCTACCGTCAGACCCGCTCCGAAAACTGCGAAGTCCTCGCCATCATCAAGAACCGCCAGGGCGCGCAGGAACTCGAGCCCGGCGAACAAGGCGAGATCATCCTCGACCACACGCCCTTCTACGCCGAGTCCGGAGGCCAAGTCGGCGATCGCGGATGGTTCTATTCCGACGATCACAGCAGCGTCGTCGCCGAGGTAACGGGCTGCTACTACCCAATCCAAGGTGTGCGTGCACACCAGGTCATCGCCAAACAACCGATTCGCGTCGGACAAACAGTCGATGCCGTCGTCAACATTGACATCCGCCAGTCCACCATGCGCAATCACACCGCTACGCATCTTCTTCATGCGGGTCTAAGAGAAGGTCTGGGCAAGCACGTGAAGCAGGCGGGATCGCTGGTCGCGCCCAATCATCTGCGCTTTGACTTCTCGCACTTCACGGGCGTCGAAGACGAAGAGTTGCAGGACATCGAAGACATCATCAACAAAGAAGTCCTGCGCAATGAAAGAGTCGAGGTCATCGAAAACGTCCCGATTGACGTCGCCGTCAACGAGTATCACGCGATGGCGCTGTTCGGCGAGAAGTACGGCGACAAGGTCCGCGTGATCAAGATCGGCGACTTCTCGACTGAACTCTGCGGCGGCACGCACACGCTCGCGACCGGCGAGATTGGCCTGATCAAGATTCTGAAAGAAGGCAGCGTATCGTCGGGCGTGCGCCGGATTGAGGCCGTCACCGGCGAAGGCTCGTTGCAGCACTTCCGCAAGGATCACGAACTCGAAGGCGTGGTCGCCTCATTGACCAGCAAGGAGGTCGACTCGCCCGCCGAGGCCCTGCGCGCGGAACTGGACAGGCGCGACGCGGAGATCAAGCGACTTGCCCGGGAACTCGACCAGGCGCGGATGAAGTCGGCGTCGTCTTCGGTCGCTTCGGCCAGTGACAACGTCAGAGAAGTGCGCGGCGTGAAGGTGCTGGCGCATCGCGTCGACAACCTCGAGCGTCCGCAGCTGCGAACTCTGGTCGATCAACTTCGCGACAAGCTCGGCTCCGGAGTGGTGGTGGTCGGCTCCGCCAGCAACGGCAACGTGTCGCTGATCGCGGGCGTCACGAAAGATCTGACCAGCCGCATCCAGGCGGGCAAAGTGGTCGGCGCAGTCGCAGAGAAGGTCGGTGGCAAAGGCGGCGGACGCCCCGATCTCGCCGAAGCCGGAGGCAAGAATCCCGAAGCTCTGGACTCCGCTCTGGCTGAGGTGTACAAAGTCGTGGAGTCACTGCTGGGTTAGCTTTTCTTCGTGACCTCCGTGTCCTCTGTGGTTCAAGGTTGTTCTTAACCACAGAGATGACAGGGGAAGACGATTCACTCTCATGGACGACCGCATCCACTTCATCGAGCATGAAGGCAAGCAAATCCTGTTGGTCGACGCTTCGCAGGTTTCGGCTCAACAGATGCTGCTCTTGCTTGAATATGTTCAAATCATCGTTGCAAAACGTGCGCGTGAGTCTTTGCTCATCTTGGCCGACCTTACTGGTGCCAAAATCGACCGGACGGTTGCGACCAGAATCAAGGAAGTGCTGACGCTCGACCGGCCCTTCGTGAAAAAAACGGCATGGGTGGGCGCCGAAAATATTCCCCACGCTCTCATGGAGAGCTTCCACACCTTTTCGCAGCGCGAGATTGTCCTCTTCAAGACGCGGGAAGAAGCGATGGATTGGCTGGTGGAAGAAACCAGTAGTTAGTGGTTGGTGATTAGTTCAATCGGCTCACTACCAATCACTAGCCACTAACCACAGATTTCAGCTCCTCCACTTGAGCGTCACCGGCCCACTCATCGGATGTTGAAACTCGCCGCCATTCTTCTTCATGTCGAGGTAAGCGTTCTTCAACGCGAAGTACCATCTCGCCGGACGGTCGGCGTCATCGATCAGCATCAGATGCGGGTTGTGTTTCAATCCTTCGGATTGCAGTTCCATGGTGCGACGGTCCTGCTCGACGAATCTTGAGAAGACGAACTTCAGCAGCGACGGCCCAAATGGCACCCAGCGAAAAATGTTCCAGGCGGCGACAACGTCGATACGGCAATGACTGCGGGTGATCGGCGTAACCGTAGTCAAACTCGAAAACCAGTACTTGCCCACGCGAATAATCTCCGACCGCATGTTGGGCAGGATGAAATCGATGGTTGTCGTGATGGAATCGGCGTCAGCATAGAAGCGCAAGACTTTGTAGGGCGCGCTGTTGGAACTGGGCGTGTGCGCGCTCATGCGGAACCCGTAGGGGATCGGCTCAAAGTTTTTCTGCTTTTCGTGGATCGAGTGCCGGCTGCGCCACCACCATGCCTGATGGACAAACGGGCCGTGTGCAGGATCCATCAGTCCGATGATTCCGTGATCGACGCTGCATGGCAAATCCGCAGTGAGATACGCGAGTTTGTAATGCTCGCTGAATTTCTCGATTTCGGGAGCCGGCGTTGGCGCGGGAGCGGCCTTGGTAAAGCCGGCGGGACCGGGATCCGGAATGAATACCCAAATGAAATCGTCGCGTTCTTCGCAGGGATAACTGCCGGCATAGATTCGATCGACTCTCAATTTTTGATCGGCAACCAGCGAGGGAATGAGCGCACACTGGCCAGTGTGCGCGTCAAATCGCCAGCCGTGATACGAACACTCCACCTGCGCACCGTCCAATTGTCCGCAGGAGAGCGGCATGCCGCGGTGCGGACAGGCATCGTGGAGAGCAAACGCTCGTCCGGCATGGTCGCGGCCCATGGCGAGCGGCGTTTCGAGCAGCATCGCTTTCCCCAGCTTGCTGCGGCTGAGTTTGTCGGACGGCAATGCGCGATACCAGAAGCCGAACAGCATGAGAGAGTCGGGCGTCTGGCGCTGGAACTGGGAGTCATCCGGCATGCGATAGGTGAGGATATCAGCAACGCAGGGAAGCTGGCAGGTCGCAGTGGGCAGATGGCAGAAAAGGCTTACTGAAGACTGCTGATCGCTGTGAACCTGAAACTGAGGAGCGTTTTCTGGCAGCTGCCCGCTGCGAACTGCGAGCTGCTCTCTGCTTTACCGCAGCCGACTGTTTAAGCTGGCGTAGGCTTCGCGGGCGGCGTCCGGTTCTTCTAGATGTGTGAGGAACAACCGGCGCAGAACGGCTGGACCGACGCCTCCTTCGAGATAGGCGTCGTAGAGATCGTTTCCCAGCAGGTATCCGAGTTGCTGGGTAACGTAGTCCCGCTTCCGGCCGGTGAAGGCGAGGACTCGCGTCCAATCCGGGGCTGCGGAGCGTTTTCGCTCCGTGCGGTTCGTCTCGCGATGCCAGGACAGGAAATCAAGAGTTTCAATCGCATCCGAGTAGGGCAATGAAGTCTGTTGCTCTAGATCTTCGCGGGTCAGTTCGTAACGCGCTTGCAGGTCGGCGTCGCGAAAAGCCGGGCGCGCCGGATACAGGATCCGCGATCCGAAACAGGCCAAGGCATGCTCGAGGGTGGCCGCGAAAAACCCGTCGTGCGGCGTCCTCGGTTGCGGGATTTTTCCATTGACGCGATCCGGCAACCCCCGGCAGGCGTGATGCAGGAAGCGAGCAGCGTCTTCGGCCGCCGACATCATGTGAAACTGACGGATGTAAAACGCGTTGAGAGGCGCCAGGTATGCGCTGCCCCGTTCGTGGACGCGCTGCAGCATCGCTCGCCGCTGACTGGCGGAAAATCCCTTGCGCGACAGCAGGCGTCGCAAGAGGGCGTCCGAGTTGCGCGAGTAGACTTCGGGCATCAGATCAACCAGCAAACGCGGCTGGGTAGTGTTGTGAGGCGAGTAAAGGTTGATGCCGAGAAATCGCACCAGCCCATCAATCAGGTTATAGACCGTGGGGCCAAGGTCGACTGCGCCAGTTTCGTCGCGTCCCCAGCGGTTGAGGTACAGGCGGTAGTTTTCGTATTTTTCGAGCGGCGTGGCATTGAAGACGCACACGACGTCGTCCGCAACGCGGACCGCTTCCACATGGTCCGACGGCTCGCCCGCAGCGCGCCAGTAAAGTGCGTCAACGTTTTGCAATGCGGTGAGCATGTGGTCTTCCGGGAGACGCTCGCGAACCTGCGCGGGCAGATGCCGGGGAGCAAGATGGGATTCCCCGAAGAGCACCAGAACAAGCGCATCGGGATGACGGCCGCGAATCTCGCCGATCTTCTCGGCGGCGTGGCGATCACGGGCGCCGATCTTGCGCAAGTCCTCGCGCGGCATGCAGTCGAGTCCGTAGATTCCAATTGCGTGCTCGCGGGCCGCGGAGAGCAACTCGTAAAACGGAGTCCAGTCGTATCCCCAGTCGAAGTCAAAGCGAATGCGCTGGCGCAGTTCCCCTTCCTCAATTTCGCCGCGCCGCCATTCATCCAAAATGTGCTGGTCGCGGGAAAAGATCGTCTCCACGCCCAGCACCACGGGACGCCGATGCACCTCCGGATCCCCAATCAGCGACGCCAGATACCGTTGGGAACTCGGTAGCGCGTGGTAATCGCCTACCAGGACGATGTCCGCTTTCACGATCTCGCCGCGAACCTGCTCCGGCGTGAGTGTTTTTTCGTAGGAACGGTACGCATCACGGAAATCGCGGAGATACTTGCGTCCGCCGGCGTGGTCGTAGCTGCGAATCTCGCGCTCCACGCCCACCAGGGCATGAAGTTGAGCCGCGCTACGCCGCGATCGTAAGATGCCGTGCGTTGCCATTTTTTCAGAGACGCGGCCTTTCGCGTCTCGGTGCGGATGAGGACGGCTCGCCTTGACTTGCCTCTTACCCGTCCCTATCCTCAATGTTTCGATGCAATTAGCTGCTTTTGCCCAAGGGGGATTTCTTGTATATTCCGCCGCCGGAAAACCTTACGCTTGCTACCACCGGAGCCAGCGGATCGATTTTTCTAAAGTATTTGCTGCTTACTGTTGAACACGACGATCGAGTGAAAACGGTAAATTTCATTGCCTCCGACAGCGCCTTGCGAGTCATGGCCGAGGAACTCGGAATCGAAGGACGGTCCGACCTCCTCCGTCAAATCGTCGGCTCGCCTTCCCAGAAAATTCACCACCAGGCGAACGCCGACATTGGTGCGAATGTGGCCAGCGGGTCGTATCCTTCTGACGCGATGGTCGTCATCCCGTGCAGCGTGGGCACTCTGGGCCGAATCGCCAATGGCATCGCTTCCCACCTGATCGAGCGCGCAGCTGACGTGACCCTGAAAGAACGCCGGTCGCTCGTGCTTTGCGTACGCGAAACGCCTTTGAACAAAGTCCACATCCGCAACATGTCGCTGGCTGCCGACGCCGGCGCGACCATCTTTCCGCTCATCCCGGCCTTTTATTACCATCCACCCAGCCTGGAGGCGATGGCGCAGGAGTTCGCGAACCGCGTGCTCGCGCACATCGGACTGCCCCAGAAGGATGCGTACCAGTGGAAGGGGTAGCTCTCAGCCGTCAGCTCTTAGCTGTCAGGAAAACCTGCGTGGACAGAGAGCTGGATTCTTGAAAGATCTATGACTTAGGGAAAAGCCGTCCTGCGTTGCAGGGTGTTTTGAGTCTAGGTTGGCGGCAGTACCGAAGGTAGATGCCCGCCGGGCATGTACAGCAGGGTTGTGATTCTGCTTTTCCTGAGACCTGACACCTAAGACCTGAGACCTGCTTCTGTTGCTTTCCGCGGAACCCCACTCTTGTGCGGTTGACTCCCGGGAGCGTTTTTTTGTAATCTGCGATTACA
Organism: Acidobacteriota bacterium; assembly: GCA_046727255.1. Taxonomy (GTDB): domain Bacteria; phylum Acidobacteriota; class Terriglobia; order Terriglobales; family Acidobacteriaceae; genus Acidiflorens. Next base: position 34,140 of record JBKPCG010000030.1, read on the forward strand.
CCGGAAAGGAGGTGGTCGGATGCAAAGTTCTGATTGTCATAGTAGTACCAGACCAGGTGAGGTGGCTGAGACTTAGAGCGGTTGCTCTAATTCTAAGGGAGTTCCTGTGGACCCTTTGGTCGGGGAAATCAGGGACATCTCTCGCAACAATCCGTGAGTATGGGCTGATCCACCCGTCACAAGCTGTGCCGGGTACCGGAATGAGCGGGGGGCCACGAGAGTGACCGCCTCAGTCAATCCCAACCAGTCCACCGGACAGCCCGCAAGCTGAAAGGCTTGCGGGCTGTTCTTTTTTTTTAGGACTCAGGTGTTAGGTCTCAGGTCTCAGGAACTGCCTGCATTGTTCCAACAGAACCGACTCCTTTTAAGAAGTTTCCTGGATACTGCCTCTTTCGCATGCCGGCCGACATCGAATTCCTAAGACCTGTGACCTGTGACCCACGACCTGCCTATGTACGACAAGCACTACCGAGCGCGCATCACTCAGCGGGCGGATTTCGCGCCCGGCCTGTGGATGATCCGAATCGACCCCGGTGCGGAATTCTCTTTCGCGCCGGGACAATATGCCACGCTCGGAGTCGAGCGCGACGCACGCTGGCTGGAGCGGCCGTACTCGATCGTGTCGTCGCCCTACGAGAAAGAACTCGAGTTCTTTTTCGAACTGGTGCCGGGCGGCGCGACCACGCCGCCGCTCTATGACCTGCAACTTGGCGACCACGTCTTGGTGCGCAAAGTAGCCAAGGGACGATTCACTCTGGACACCTCTCTTCCCGGCCGCAAGAATCACCTGATGATCAGCACCGTCACCGGCGTCGCGCCCTTTGTGAGTTATCTGCGAACGATTTTCAAAGACTGGAAAGAAGGTCGATTTGCGGGCGATCACAAGTTGTTTTTGCTCAACGGCGCCAGCCGATCGTGGGAATTCGGTTATCGCGAAGAACTCGAAACATACGCAAGGGAAGCCCCTTGGTTTACCTACGTGCCCACGATCAGCCGCCCCTGGGAAGATGACAAGTGGGAAGGCGAAGTGGGCCGAGTGGATGACCTGATCCGAAAATACGCTGACCAGTGGGGATGCAACGGAAAAAACAGTATTGGATACCTGTGCGGCCATCCGGAGATGGTCGAGCACGCGAAGGGAATCCTGAAGCGCGCCGGATTCGAGAAAGAAAACCTGAAAGAAGAAATTTATTGGGTGCCGCCGAAAGTGGCGTAAAACGCCAGTTCTCAGTTTTCAGTCACAGTTTTACTCCGTCTCGGCGGGCGCAAAGAAAACCAGAACTTCCAATTCCTCTTGAATGTCGTAGAACTTGTGCGCGGCTTCGGCTTCCACGACAATCACCGAGCCAGCGCGCACCTCTGCGTGCTCTGCCCCGATCTGCATGCGGCCACGTCCGCGAACCACGTAATACATTTCATCTTCGCGATGGGGCTTCTGTGGATCGATCCCGCCTTTGGGCAGCACGTAGACGCCGGCACTCATCGCCGGAACGCGCAAAAATTCCAAGTAGAGTTTGCCTTTCGATGCGCGCTGGCGGTTGAGATCGCCGAGATGAAAGAAGTGATCCATGAAATGCAGCGCCTGAAGGCGTGTTGATCGTCCGATAATTGCGGCAGCGCTGAAGCGATACCCGATACGAACCAAACCCTTCCACTCGCCAAGGAGACGCGGCAGGCCGCGTCTCTACCGATCTTGACTTACTGAGAACTGAGAACTGCTTTACACGGCTCCGCGAAAAAAGATATCCGTGTATTGACGGACAATCGCGTCACCGGTGAGCGGGCCGTCAGGCTTGTACCACTGATAGACCCAGTTAATCATTCCAAGCAGCGCGAACGCCGCCGCGCGGGGCGTGACCTGCGAGGCCGAACTGCGTTGCCGCTGCACGTCGGCAATCAGGTTCTCGACGAAGTGTACGTAGTCTTTCTTGCGCGCATTGATTTTGCGCCGGAATCCAGCCGGCAGCGGATGATTCTCGTGCAGCATGACTGTGATCTCGCGGTCTTCCTCGCTGATCACCACTTCAATATGCAACCGGATGAGCGTGCGCAGGCGCTCTTCTGCACCCTCGACGCGGCGTGCGGCGTTAATGACCCGTTCCTCGGTGATGTCCATGGCGTGCGACATGATATGGAACAGGATCTCGTGTTTCGATTGGAAATGGTGATACAGCCCGCCCTTCGACAACTTCAGAGCAGCGGCCACATCGTTCATCGAGGTGGCGTCGTAGCCCTGTTGCTGGAAAAGGCGCGCGGCGGTGCGCAGAATTTCCTGGCGGGGTTCAATGGTCGCTTCGCGGTGCATCACCAAAGATGGTATCGCGGAATGGGTCGGATCGTCAGGTTATGGAAAGTGTTTTGCTCCGCTTGAGCCGTCCATGGCCTTATTTGGTCTAGTTGACTTCTAATTATCTGGTTGCTTCAGCAAGCCCCAATCGGTTGGGGTTGAGATCCCTCGCTCCCCGAATCTGCTCGTACTCGGTTGATCTGCGGCTGGTTCCGAGACCAAGGAGCGTCTGAAATGCGGCTGCGGGCGTCTTG
>JBKPCG010000031.1:0-13951 GCA_046727255.1 Acidobacteriota bacterium
TCGCCGCGAAACACTTTGTATTCTCGCGTCACCTCATATGGGCGAGATTGAGCTGGGTCCTGGTGCTGGACGTCCTCCATGCGTTGCAGTATCAGGTTCAGATCGGGAGATTTGATTTCAGCGGTGGACGAAGCCACCTGTGACGATGAGGCGAGCGTCGCCAAGAAAACGAGACCTGGAAACCATAGTCTTGACGTAGCTGTTTCAGTAATCTCTGCTTCGTGAGTCACGGTTTGGCTGAGCGTCTTGTCCGCCTATTAAGATTCCTGAAATCTATCACTATCCACGGTACGCGGCTCTCCCGACTGAGAGCAATCTGTCGCGAATTACAGCGCCTCAGGCGAATGTCGGTAATGGAATGCGCACGGGAGATAAAGTGAAGCAGCCGTATGCCAGGAATTTGACCATTGCGCCGCGCAATTCACGTGGCGGCCGCGATTCTTATGCCCCTAGTCGTCGGCAACTGCCAGCGCCCGGGGGAGCAATGCCACAGGTCTCGCTATCGGTCTGGTGGGTAGCGCCGCATCGTGGCCTGGATCATTGCTGTAGTGGCCGCGGCCTGAGGAACCGGCTCGCACGGGCTCGACCGGAGTGCTCGGAACCGAAGTCTTCATCGGCTTTACTCTTCCCGCCCTTTGCCGCTGGAACAATAGTTGAATACGCCATCACTTACAGCGATGGCTCGCCCAGCCGAATTGCAATTCACGCCAGTGCGAAAACCGAAGCGACGTCCTGGTGCTGGACCGGTAGTGCCCTTTCTTCAAGCCGCGCCTCGTCGTCCACTCAGTAAGTTAATGACCAGAACCACCAACCCCACAACCAACAGCAAGTGGACCAGACTTCCGCCCACATGCAAACTGAAACCCAGAAGCCACAAAATCACAAGAACAACGAAAATAGTCCAAAGCATGTCAGCCTCCCGTGCTCTTTTATGAGCACCCAAATATGAGTTTTATCCACGTCCGCGAGAGAATTGCGTCGCGCGAACGGATAAGAGAACAAACGATGGACTGTGGCCCCAACCAAATATGCAGCCATCGACTGAATGACAAACCGACGTAGACCGAGTACCGAAGCTCTAGTTTCTGTCTTTCTCTTTGGCTTCAGTTTTCCCTTGGGCTGCGGCTTGGGCTTTTGCCCCGCGAACTTCAGCAAGGAACGGCTGGGCCGTGGCTGGAGCCGGCACTTTGCCCAAAAGCAACGCCCGAGTTGTGACGTTGCGTCCGTACATGGCGTGCCGGGAATCACTGTCCTGGCGGATCGACGCGCCTTCCAATGTGAGCCCCGCGAACACACCCTTGGCGCGTGAGTAGGTCAGGATTTCCGTATCCATCTTCCAGTTTGTGCCAGCCTCGGCATGCCGTCCAACTGGACCCGCCGCTGCTGATGCGTCCGCTCCGACATGGAAATTACTGGAGAGCAGTTTTTGCATTCCTTTTTCATTCTGAATGATCATAACCAGGTCCACAGCTTCTACCCCAATCTGCAGTCCCCAATTTCCACCCGAGATGGTAATGAATGCGGGCGCGCTCCAGCCATTCGGCGTGCGGCAGGTGGCTACACCTTTGCCGCCCTTACCGCCGAAGACAAACCCGCCTTTGACCATGTGGGGCACAACGGCCACACACTTTGCGTGCTCCAACACTTCTTCCGGGATTCCCTTGTCAGGCATTCCCATAATTTCGTGTAACACATTGGTGGCATTTTCCAGTCGTTCGGTGGCATCTTCCCGCGCCGATCCTGCCCAACACAGCGTGCCGACACTCAGCATCGCAAGTAAGAACATTATTCTTTTCATGGAACCGCCTCATTTCTGTTACCTGTGCCTGGCTCTCTGGCTTCGTGCTATGAGTACACAAATACACGAAAATCGGATAGACATGCCGCGCACCAGGTCAATTCCGACTTTACCAAAGCAGGATTCAGGAGGTCTGAGCAATAGCGCTCACACTTGCTAGACGTAATTGCCGAAAAATTGTCGTGAAGGGGTTCTGGTTGGTTCTTGGATCATGGGGACTACAAATTCCCTGCTCGTCTCAAATGGTGCGGATAGCGTAACGGAAGTGGCAGAGTGTGCAACGATCGGCTTGCGAGACCGCCACTGTCGCGGCCTCCTTCATGGTGTTGGAAATACTCGGCTATTTCTTTGCAGTCCGAATGGCGGCAGGACGTCCCGAGTTAAATCCCGATCTGAAACCCGGTCGTTTACTGCAGCGGCTTCTCGTCCTTCTTCTGCTGTTCGTCCGGATGCTTCTTCTCTTCCGGCTTCCGCGCCGCTGGCTGCTGGTGCTGTTGTTCCTGCGGCGCACGCTGCGTTTCCGCAGAAGGAGGAGTGTGTTGGGGCTGCGAAGGCTCGCTCCTCGGAGGAGCTTGGGGCCGCTCAGCAGGCTCATTCCGATTGGGCTCCGGCCGATTGTTCGGCTGCGCAGTCGGTGTACGGTTGGCGTCCGGTCGATCCGGACGACTGTTCGGCTCGACTGACGGCGGACGATTGGGCTTCGATTCCGGCTGACCATTCTGCACAGGCCGGTCCGGGCGAACGCCGCCATTCTCTGGACGCTCTGCCGGCGCATTGGCCGCTGGCTGAGCCGCGCCCCGATTGGCTGGAGGGTTATAAGGCGTCCCTACCGGTTTGGCCCGCACGACTTCCCGGTCGCTCAATGCTCCAGGCTTGGGAGTTGCGGCGACCGGCGGTGTGCCATGGTTCCGTGAAGCCCGCTGCTCCGGATTTGTGCGAGCCGCCTGCGCATGTTGAGTTTGAGCGGCGACCGCCGGGATATGCCTCTCCCGTGCCGCCGCCTCTTCTTCAGGCCTCGGACGCGCGCTGATCCCGCCATTGCCTCCGTTGTAGCTGACCCGCGTCACCGTCCGATTGACAACGGTGGTGTTGTAAACGTTGTGGATGATAGTGACGTTCACATTGTTCACCGAACGGTTGTAGAAAAACCGGTCGTGATCCCAACGTCCGCCTTCGTAGCCCTCGCCAAAGTATCCGTAGCCGTAATTGATTCCGCCATAGAATCCGACCTGCGGACCCCAATACCCGTCATAGAACACAAATCCGTTGCCGCTCCAACCCCAATAAGCTGGAGTCCACAGGAAACCGACTTGCGGAGCCATCACCCAAGTCCCCGGCACCCAGTAGTAATCGTCGTCTGCATAAGCCCAGTAACCAGGTGTCCAGAGATACCCCTCGCCCGGACAAAGAGGCTGCTCGTAGACCGGCAGTTCTGGCGGAGCAAAGTTGATCGATACGCTGATCTGTGCGTAGGCTGCCGCCGACATGGCCAACAGTATCAGTGCGAACAGGGTCGAACGAATGCTAGAGAAGAAACGCATTATTCTTCCTCTTTCCCGATGAATTCTTCGCGCGCACCGACGCCGGGCTCTACGACTGTGGGTTGCCGCAAATTGAAAGCCACCATTCCCGGACGAAACTCGACTGCAAACGCGCTCGCAAATGGTTCTGGAAGAAACTTTCTCATTTCGGAGATGTTGGCGTCTGAGCAAAAGGGCTCACGTGAAATGGGTCTCATCGGCCCTCAAGAACAACGAGTCGGAGCGCTTAGGTGTCATCTAGTACTGCGTGTCTGGCGACCAGAAGGAATTCGGTACGAATCCTGGCCTTCTCGGAAAAAGGCGTTTCAGCGTTTCTTGTTCGAGCTGCGCCGCTACCGCCTCTTACTTCCATAGAAATCGCCGGCAGCGCTAGCCACCGGCCGCAAAGTTCGGAATCATTACTCTGCACTCAGTCAACGCAGCCTTGCGTGGTACAGATGGGTCACTCTTATTTGGGTCGGAGCTCGCTTCCTTGGTAAAAGAAAGATTTTCGGCGCCCGTCTGCTCCAAATTCTTCCGTTTTCTCCATCTACTAAGAAGAGGGGCCATTGTGCCAATCGCGATGACCACCACGGCAAACGCTATCAAGAACCAAAAGGATGCCCCCTGGCAGGCTTCGTGGGCGAAGTGGCGGCCGTAGCGGGTGCACTGGCAGTCTCCGGAGAATTACTTGCAGTCTCAGCCGGTGTAGCAGCACCTGATCGCATTTCCTATTGTGCATTCTTCCTTGCCGCAAGGTAGGTCTGTTCGACTGTTCGCGCGATCAGTTTCTGCCCGGACTGGCTGGGATGAATGTCGCACGCGAACTGGTTCTGCGGTGATGAATTGAGCAGTCCCACATTGCATTTGTGACCGCCAGCGGGTCCAGCGGCGGATTGAAAGGCAGTGAAAACGTCGGCCACAACGCTGCCCGCCTGCGCCGAAGCAGCCGCGAGGGTCTGGTTTAGAGCTGCGGTAATCGCAGTCTCGTTGGTATCCGAATAGTCCACAGAATAATAATTCACGACGACGATGATCCCCTTGAAGCCAGCGGCACGCAGGTTACTGAGGATGGTTATCAGATTTGTTTCCACTGCGAAGAGAACGTGAGGCAGCCCTAGGGCGATACACGTTGGGTCATCTGCGCATTGCGCCCGAAGCAAGAGCACATCGTTAGCCCCGAGTCCGATGGAGACCACCCTCGTCTCGGGATGCGACTTGAGGAAGGAGACCGCAAAATCCAATTGCGTGGAAGTGTAGTTAACATGTAGCGGAACCTGCGAGCGGTAAAAACGGCAGCCGTCATCGGGAGCAGTCGAGGACAAAAAGCTACCGGAGGTTTCCCCGGGGCAGGCTGCGTTGCTGGTATGCAGCTTGAGCGTCTGCCCGACGTAGTCGGGAAAAACTATGAAATTCTCGGGATTCACATATTCAAAACCCGCGTTCGTGATGAAGCCGAAGTTGACGCTATCGCCAAGAGCGAGGTAAGGTCGCCTAGCCGCGCTATCCGCTGCAAACAGAGCGACAGAATTCGAGAGGATTAACAGAATGGAAGCAAAACCTGATAGCCGCATAGGAACTCCTCCAGATTGCTGGGGCTTCGGAACAGTGTTGCAATCTGTTTATCAGCGAACCGGCGGGGATTATACATCACCTTGCCTTTCCGAGATGTTCAAACGACGCATCTTAGTCGAGGACTCGGCGGTAGTTGCTTCTCTGTGAATTAAAGCAGACATCAACGGGCGCTCTCATACGTACGCTCGTTCTTGCCGTCGTATCACCTTGTAGCGCCCAAAGGCTTTTCGATCGTCTTCTAGCCCCAATACCGAACGAAGCGTGCAGCCCCGAAAGGTATGGGCCAGCATCTCAGGAGCGTGACGCACCACGAACCAGGGGTCGTGGCAAAAAGCCGCCGGCATGTGGCGAACCTTCATCCATCGCTCAGCTTTCCAGCGCAGGTACTCAATTTCTTCGGCCGGCAAGTGTTCGGTTCGCACCACCGCAGTCGTACCGTCATACTCCTCGAATCGCTCATTTGTGATCAGCCCGTGCTCGCGGAAATGCTCGGCCATGGGTGTGCGCGGATAAGGCGTGGGGTGCTGGATGTATGGCCAGTCCACGTAGCGGCGCGCGAATGCGAGGTTGGCCTCGATCGACTCTTGAGTGTCGGCAGGATTACCGACGATCAGCCCTCCCACCACGTACATTCTGTTTCGATGCAGGCACTCGATGGCTTTCAACGTGGCATTCCCGTTGTTCTTGCCGTTATCGCGTGCCGTATTCTTGGCCGCGGCACGCAAGAATTGCAGGTCGTCCTCCAGGATGTTTTCGATCCCCAGGAAGACATACCGGAAGCCCGCACGGTGCATTAGTGGTGCGAGGGTTTCTCCGTGGCTGGCGATGGACGAGGTCATGGCCTGGACGAGGTAGTCCAGCTTGTTTAGCCTCGCCTCGATGATGGCGTGGCACAACTGTTCGAACCGGTGCACGTTGAGGGTAATGTTGTCGTCCACGAGGAAGATAGTCCTGGCTCCGCGGTCGCGGGCATCGCGGATGTCACGTAGCACGCGTTCAAAAGAGTACGTATGAAAATTGCGGCCCCGCATTTCGATGATCGAGCAGAAACTGCAGTCATACGTGCAACCGCGCGAAGTCTCGACCACATCCACCTGGCGGCCCAGCAATGTGTAACCTTGGAGTACCCGAGCACCACGGTTAGGCGGGCGGATCCCATCATCTTCCAGGCGATGTACCGGCCGAGCAGGACTATGGAGCCAACGGTTGCCTTCGCGACGCGACAGGCCACAGATACTTTCGAAGCCTCCGCCCCTCTCCAATGCCCGTAGAAGTTCGCGAAATGTAACCTCGCCTTCACCGCGCACGATATAATCCACCCCCATTCCCTGGTAGGCATCGGGGGCAAGACTGGGATCATAACCGCCCACCACGATTTTCACGCCGGGCTTCAGCGCACGTGCCAGATCGATGATGCGCTGGGCAGTTTGGCGCTGAAATGTCATGACCGAAAGCCCGACAACTTCTGGATCAAATTCATGAAACAGCCGGTTGACAGTCTCCCCTACCTGACGATATGTGAGGATCAGATCAGCAACGGCGACGCGGTGGTGATCATCCACATTTCCAGCAAGCGAGGTCAGAGCACCATTGGGCATGCGTACCGCGACCGGAGGCATGTGCTCGAAATAATCCGGCATGGAGAGTAAAAGGACGTTCATGAAGCCTCCTTGTGTACTCAAGGAGAAACCGCTTAAGTGTAGCCGATGACGAGGTGAATGCCGAGATCGTACCCCCACGTGGCACAACTCCGCAACGGCAACGCCCGCGCTGGTGGGTGCTCCGCATTGGCGGCGGCCACTTGGGAACTCACTGCCGTCAGTCGACGAGTTCCTCCCGAATGACGGGTAACCCTTCCATAATTTCTTAAGGGAAGGGTTGCCGACCAACCGCGAGCTATGCATCAGGAATGCTTTGTTGGGCTACGTAACCTCCGTCATAAGTCTCCCGTGTGGTGCGGAGCCGCCGCATCCGATGTAGTCTCCGATTTCGACAACTCAAAATTGACGCTGCCGCAGATGGCGAGACTTCGTGAAGGAGACAAAGCCAGGGAGTCTCCGAGATCTGTGCTGCCGCAGCCGCTGTTTTTCACATTAAGGTTTCTCAGACAGAGTACAGAGAACAAAACCATGACCACTCTCAGCAATAAAGGTCTGCAACTGAACGAAATCCACGTCACTACCAAACAGACTCCCTTCCTCGATCGAGCCCTACCCCTCGCGCGCCTCGGCATCCGCGTATTTCCTTGCGATGTCCGCGGCAAAGAGCCGGTGAAGCTTGAATCCGGTGTACGGCTCAGTCCACTCAAGCACGCAATGTGGCACGAGGAAGCAATTGTCGAGCAATGGGGAGGTCCTGAGTTTGCCGATTGCAACGTTGGCTGCTTCTTCTCTCGAGCTACCCAAAACAACTTCGTTGTAGATGTAGACAGCGTGTCCGCTTGTGAGAAAATTCTCGGACATCCGTTAAGTCTAACTGGCGTGGCTGAGGTCCAATCCTCAACGCAAGATAAGCGCCATGTCTACTTCGCTGGCAAAGTGCCGGATTGGTTCTGGGCGTTTAACGCGGACTACACAGATGAAAGCGGCGTGAAGCATGAACTGTTCAGCGTTCGCAACAAGAATCGTTACACCGTCGGGCCGAACTCAGTTCATCCTTCCGGTGTTTCCTACCGCTGGCTAAATGGCGAACCGACGCAATTGCCGCCTCTGGACGAAGCACTGTTGCGGGAGTTGCAGTTGATTGCCGAGAAGAAAGGTTGTAAGCAGCCCAATCCTCAAGTTGATGGCGACCCGATGCCGATCGAGCAATACGAGGACTGGGTCGAGAACCTGCGCAACAATTTCGAACGGATCATACCCAAGTATCAGATCGAGGAGCGCACCTCTCAGCGGCACGGCGGAGTCGAGTTCGTAATCTGCCCCTGTCCACTAGGTGAACACAGTGCCGGTAACAACACGGGCCTAATCAGCGTTGCGCCATCGGGCAAGTTGGGCTGGAACTGCTTCCACAGTTCGCATACCATGCCGTGGAGCGAGGCCCGCAAGATGATCGAGAATCAAGCTGGGGTAACGTTCATTTTTCCGTCGGGCCCGGAACCGATAATCGGAAGCCGCAAATCAAAGTCGGAATCGGTCGAGGAAGCGCGTGTCGAGTTCGCACCGGATTCCATCGCTCGTTTGGAGATAGACTGTGCAGACTACCTTGATGATTTAGCAGAGGAGCTGACTCGGGAGACTCGTTTACCTTTCGCTTTTGCGCGGGAGAACCTGAAGATGCTCTTTCTGTCCTCCTTGCCCGATGAAAACAGCCGTCCTGTATTGCCGTGGTTCCATAAGCTGCACACTCGTGAATACGTCATTCTCGTGTCCGATGCTCCGGGAGCTGGCAAAGGCGAGACGTTCCGGCGATCCCGCGCCACGATCGAGAAAGCCAGCATTCAGCTGGAGTTCATTCGTGGGGAGTCGCTCGGTAGTCCGGAATGGGCCTGCGTCGCTTTGGGAGGGGAGAGGGAAACCTTGCGTAAGCGGGACGCTGAACCGGACAAATCGGGGAAAACGAAAAGCGGTATCGATGTGCAGATCAATGCGGGGCGTCCGGGTGGGCGTATTGTTCACTATGACGAAGGCAAGAAGTTGTTCCAGAAAGATTCCGTAGGCCGCGGGGGAGAGCGCGGGCTGCTGACTATGTTTACCTCTCTGTTTGAGGATAACCAGCATTCCACGGGCAGCTTCACCAACGGTAAGGCTTGTGTTGCTGCGGCAAATGTATCGCTCATGTTGCACTTCACGCGGGCTGGGTTTGATAAGTGTTTCATGGGATCTGGCGCTACGCGCGATGGCTTCTTGTCGCGCTGTGTGATCGTTTCGGATTATGGCAACGAGGTGGAGGGTGAGTGGCGGAGTGTGAGCGGAGAGAGGGTCCGCGAGTTGGTTGAAAAGCTCAAGGCATGTCTGTCACGCACCGAACTGCCAGAAGAGGAGGGAGCGCGGGAGTCTCGATTGGAGTATCTCCGCCAGTTGCGCAAGCAAGACCCGTTGTATTCCGCGCGGCTGGAGTTCTTGTTTGTGCAGGATCTTTATGCCCGGTCACTGTTCTCGCCTGAAGGATGTATTACGACAGAAGCCGTCAATCGAGCGATCACCTGGGCTCATCATCAGCTCGTGACCCGGCAAGCTCTATGGCCAATGGATAGTAGCTATGACAAGGCCGAGCGGATGTATCACACCTTGAGAGCCGGGTACCAGAAGCACAAGCGGCTGACTCACGCCCAGGCAAAGCGCCTCTGCAACGTCAGCCGGGAGGGCTCAGGCGGAATATCTGTTTATCAGCGGGTCCATATTGATTTGCTTAGAACGCACGAGATAGTCCAGGCTGGCGTGAACCGCAGGGGCAAAGCCGTATTCGAGTGTGCGGAAACTGATTGAGGAAGTATGGCGCGGGTATTCGCAAGAGACACCCCTGTTATCCTTTACGACGACGTTCCTTTTTATTTTCAATAACATAGAGCAACGTTGAATGGGTGTATTAGAGTGAGAAGCGACTACGATTCGCGATTCGTGGCGGTTCTTCGACCGTAAGTCCTTTTACAATAATCGCCTGTGTTTATGCTGCTGATAGAGCTTGGAAAATTTGGAGGCGCGGGTGAGAATCGAACTCACGATAGAGGTTTTGCAGACCTCGGCCTTACCACTTGGCTACCGCGCCAATACTGGTTACTAAAGAGATCCGGTGTCCGGAAGGTGTCCGATGTACTATCTCAGACGTGGACATCAAGAAGCTCCTGAAGCAAAATAAACGGCCGCGGACTCGCACAACAGAGTGGGATGGTGTTCGAGAAAGGCGGCATCATATTATCTGCGATTCTACGTGGATCGCCTGACGGACGGCAAGCCTGAGCGGGTCAGGGTCGCAGAGCAGCTCCACGGCGTAGACGACCTCCACTACATCACGGTGTCGCGGAAAGGGAAGCAAACGCTCTCCCCGGAACTCGACGCTCTCCGCGCGGATCGGATGAAGTTCGTCAATAAAGGCGTCTCGAAGTCGGGCTCAGCTCTGTTGATCACGGACTTCTGGGAGGACTTCTACCTACCCTGGACCAAAGAGGAGGGTCTTGCCGCTTCGACAGTCCTCGGTTACAAGAAGATCTGGAACGCACATCTCTCAGCTGAGTTCGAGGGGAAGACGCTCAGCGAATACACCACGCCGGATGCTTACAACTTCCTCAGAGGACTCCGCAAGAAGCTCGGACGGCACGCGCTCGCGTACGTCCGCACCTGTGCCAGTGGCATCTTCGCCCAAGCTATCAACGGAGGACAGCTCAAGACCGGAAATCCGGAGTGCGTCAGCCGAAGACGCCAAAGCCGGAGAAGGGCCATGCTTATTCGGTCGAAGAATCGTTCGCGATCTTGAACGCGATCCAGCGCACAGATGGGAAGTTGCTATTCGCTCTCTGTGCGTTCGAAGGTTTACGACCTTCTGAAGCCGCGGGGTTGAAGTGGGAAGACATCGACAGCGCGGATCAGTACATCGTCGTCACTCGGGCCGTGGTCTCAGGCGTGGCTGGTGGATTGAAGACCGAGGACACCAGGCGACGCTTACTCCTGATCGAGCCGGTGAGATCGCTGATCGGCGCATGGCGCAAGCAGTGCGGTGGAGCGAGCACAGGATACTTGTTCCACGGCCGCAGTGGACGGCCGCTTAACACTAACTCCTTCGCGAAGCATGTGATCATCCCAGATCTGAGAGCGGCGAGTGTGTCATGGCACGGTTTGTACGCCGGCCGGCGAGGGGTTGGGACCAGGTTGACGGACATCACAGGAGAGCTGAACGCGGCCTATGCGACGCTCGGCAACTCGTACGAGGTTGTCGCGAAGCACTACGCGATGCCGCTTGAGAAGTCGAGCGACGCGGGCTTGAAGCGGCTCGAGCAGGAGCACGCGAAGTGAGGCTCGATCCGAAGATCATCGCGCGAGTGCGGGAGCTGTCTACTCAAGTAGACATGCGTCAGATCGTACACAGGTTAAATGTGGAAGGTCATCGGACCAGGGACGATCGACCGTGGTCCAGAGCGCAAGTCGAGAGAGTTTTGAAGTTGATTCCTCAGAGCAGTGAACGAGCTCGCACCGTGGCTGCTCGGACCGCGGGCGAGCTCTAACCGGCACCACGAGCCTCTGGGAGGGGCTCACAGCATGGCTAAGACCAAGGATACGCTCTACACCGTGTTCCTGGAGTTCCAAGCGTCGTTCCCTGAGGAGGCTGAGCTGATGGCTGGAGATCTCACGCCGGCACGGCGCGAGGGTCGTGTGCCGCTGTATCCGGTGGACGTGCAGTTCATCGACGACTTCTTCGTGATGGAAGAGCAGCTCATGAAGGAGGAGGCTGAGTGAAAACCACACTGTTCTACCTAACGATCACGATCCTGGTTGCCGGCTTGGTGATCGGGTTCACAATGAAGTCGCTACCCTACGCGCAATGGGGAAGCTCGATACATCACCAGTGACCGGAGCGCGTGCCGTGGCTTATGCACCTTCTAGCCATTGACCCTCGGCCGGCTGGAGGTCATCATCACCCCTGCGAGCTCGACCCACGACCCCTGGTCTCCTGATCAGGGGTCTTGCTTTGTCCGGGTACCCGGACATTTTCCACGACTCATACGTGTGGAGCTGGAAAAACCTGTGGAACCTGAGGATGTCCGCGGGTGTCGGTACGTGCGTGGCGTGTAGACCTCAGGTCTACATTGCTTGCAAGTCATTGAAAAAACATGCACTGTCAGTAACCATTAGACTCCTCAGACACTTCACCAGACACCTACTCGCTGAAAACAAACGACTTATAAGCTAATTCCGAGGTTCGTGGAACCTCTGTCTCAGCCTGAGAACGACTTTGTTGGCTTGAGCCAACACCGAGCCGCGGGACCAGAGGGAAGAGCATAGTCATTTCGTCCGCCCCGAAGGACTCCATGACAACTGACGGCGTTCCCCTCGCGCCTGATTGGAAAGAACTCTACCAACTGGCAGTGATCGAACTTGACCCTGCTAAGCTCTCCCACCGAATCTCTGACGCGCGTAACGCGATTCTTGATCGCATCCAGGAAACTATTAGCGTGGCAGCGCACTACCAGGAACGTCAGGAACTGACGGACGCTCTCAACGGTCTGCGCGTGCTTCAACTTCAGTATGATCTCCGAGTGCAGCAGTATGGAGAGCCGCGTCAGCGGAAATTGGGCTGACACTGCTGCGGCCACGTCTTTGGTTTCGTTTATAATCCAGCCCTCTATGCCTGGATCAAATCCTATTGACATCGAAGGGCAAGGAATCCAAGAAATCACCAGAAGATCATTGACGAACAAGATCCCTACAGGCTCTTGAATCTCATCGTGCAGTTGAACGTTCTACTGGAGGCGAAACGCGAACGCCTAAAAAGCGAAACCGCCTACTGTTGCGGAAGCCTAATGATCTGCCCCGGCTTCTGCGCGGGGCCTTTTCTTGTGGCCCACTAGAACGCATTCTGACGGGTCTGCAACGGTGAGTTGAATAACTTCCGGCGCGTCGGCTGAAACATTGGAAAGGGTGCAGAATAGCCAAACCTGTTTGATCGGCTCTGCCCTATTTTCTTCCATCGTTTCACCTACCACCTTACTGTCTACGGTGAAAGTCTTCCGGCTCGGGCCTGGGACCGCAATTGTGTTTCCCGCAACTACATCAATGCCGCTTTCATACCAGCACATCGCCCCCGTTGTGTCCTTGCCTTCGTGTACTAAGAATTTCATCAGCGCCCTCCGCGCCGGAAGAGGGGCGGACCTCCGTAAATGGGGAAGAGCAGGCACGGTTCGCCCCTGGGCCTCCTGGACCCGCGCATAATGTCACAGTCAATCTAGCCGGTCAACGGGGCGATTGACATCGTTCGGTTTTTGGAACAGACACACAAAAAGTAATCGACATGCGCTGATTTGGGGGTAAGTAGGAGAACACGATTGTACGCACAGGCCGGTCTGCAAATGCGACCCTTCGAGCAGACCGGCCCCTCCTCCGCGATGTACGACAACCGGTCTATCTGGTCAATCGGCGGCCACGTCTTTGTGGAAGCGGTATTCAGCTACCATCAGCCTGAGATTTTTGAGGTGTTCGCGCAGAGCATCCTTAAGCTGAGGAAGTATGATGTTCAGGGCTTCGTCATCCGTGGCGGTAACGGCCTGGGCGCATAGATCGCGGATTCGGTCTGCGGGTGTCGGTGTCATAGAAATTGCCCAAGCTTATGATGCCAAAAGCTGAGCAGGTGCCTCATCTCGGGAAGGGGCGCTTGCTTGTGTTCCGGGTCTCTCGTCCCCTCAAGCCTTGAGAGGGTTTCCTCGGGGTCGCGTTGTACTTCGACGAATCGGCAGTCGGCCATAAACTCTTAGCGACAGGTACATTCTGAGAGGATGCCCTTTTTGGCCCCGCATTGAGAAGAGCTACTGCTAGTTGCCGCATTCGCGTCGCGTGCTCCTGTAGGGCTTCCCGCAGTTGCCAGATCACGTCTTCCAGGTCGTCGGGATCGTGAGTGGCGATGGCCTGGTTGATGAGAGCTTCGATGCGGTCCTGGAGACGACGTTTTTGCACGCGAGTGAGCGCTCATTATCTTACGGAAGTGGTAGCGGCAGCCATCCGGGAGAAACTGTAGGCTATCTGACGAATCGCACAAGCGCGAGCCGCTTACCTCTTCACCAGCCGCAACTTCGCCCACCGCTTCCGCTCAGCAGCAGCAATCCTCTTGCGTCCCGTGAGGGACATGGTACGACGGCCTGGACTCTTGCCGCCTCAAGTTGGAGAAATGTTTGAAGGTGCTGGAAGACTACGAACGCTGTCAATGAGTTTAATTGATTACATGACAATGTCGGCTCCCTGCCCGAGTAGAGTTGGTGGTGATAAGCCAACCAAAACGGCTCGGAGAAAGGAGCCAACATGATTATTGTAGGGTGCGATTACCATCCGAGTTTCCAACAAATTGCCTTTGTCGATACCGAAACTGGGGAACTGAACGAGCAGCGGCTCGAGCAGCGGGAATCGGCGGAAGCATT
>JBKPCG010000032.1:0-6649 GCA_046727255.1 Acidobacteriota bacterium
TCCCTCCACTATTCCCTACCTTGGCGAAGTTACGCAATGCGAGCGGGCTCATTCTACTCTTGCGATCCGCCTGAGTCGCCGCAGACCTCAATGTTTCTCCTCAAAGCGAGCCATCAATTCATCAGGAAAATGGGGAAAGACGGCGATGGGTGCGGCCATCAATTTCTTTGTGACTTTCCCAGGTCGACTGATGCTTGCCGGGCGGGCTAAACCTTCTTAAGTGACGGTTGATGGAGTCTCATACGACCGTCATCATCCCACTTGACGACCGCGTCCTCTTCGTTAGTTCTCTCAACTGTGCCAAACTCCCCAGTCGGCTTTCCGAAGTTGCCCAAACCCTCGACCCGATCTCCGGGAGTCAATTCCTGGCCGGTGGCGGAGGGCTCGGAGAGTGGTGGTCTCTTGGCACGGTCCGAGTCAGGGATCGCTCCAGCGTGAGATAAAGGCGGTTGGGGAGCTTTACGCAGTTTGGGTATCGGCTTGTTTGTGCCATGGGTCATAGTGTTTTCTCTTCCACGAGGCCAGAGGATCGCGCTTCACCACGACCATTCATCGGCTCGATACATCCAGCATAGCCCTGGAAAGAATGGCTTGGCCGGTCCAAACTGCACAGTTATGACAATTAGTTTGCCGAAACCGGGCGAGCGTAGGACCTAGAATCATCTCACGAGTGAAACAAGCGGGATGCTGATTCGCATCAGCAGGTGCGAAATTTCATCAATGCTTTTCTGTCTTTTTACGTTTTGTGGTGGGCGATTACTGTTTCTGCCTTCAGCCAAGAACTCCTCAAACTTGGCCCATTCGGAAAGCCGACATTGGTAATGGATGAGGCTGGAAGGTGGTCGACTCCAAATTTCTGTCTACTCTGATTCCGATATAGAGATTTTTGTGCCTGACATCACAACGGCGGGGTGGATTCAGTGGCACGCAAAGCAATTCCGAGAAACGGGCACATACTTTGTCTCCGTCTTTTCGTTCTATAACAGCGACCATCTTTGCCGACGTGAGTGAATAACCGCCGGACACAAGGCCGATCCGACATGACTAAACTCCTGTGCAGCCCTTCGCTATCAACGAAAGAATTTTCGGAACAGGGGAAAAGAAAAGTTTGGCGAGAATACCCTTTCACAGTCAAGTAGGTAGTGCCCCATTGGGGCGTAGCGTAGCCACAATCAAACGCCAACTGGCGAAAAAGCGCCATAAAATCGCTCATTGACCGGGTTGTTGTAGAAACGCCTGACTACATCAACTGTCTCTTCGCTATAGTTTGTGGCGGCGCGGCAGGTGCATGGTTTTGTGATTATGGAGAGACGCGACTCTCTGCAACAAAGTCTTCTATACATCCTTAGAGCCGCGTCATTTATGAGCGAAGGTGGACGCGTTTCTCCTGCGGCAGTGTTTTGGGTTCATAGAGCGCGCATGATAAAAATAACCAAAACGACTACGACAACTGTTCCTAGCAAACCGTAACCTAACATAGTCCCTCCTATCCAAAATGGTTGAGATCATCTAACCAATTATGCTGAAAGGCGATCAGTTTTCGCTGCTCAGTTTTGCTCACCGCTGCTGATATTAGAGGCGGGTGCACTTCAAGTGGTGAGACATCGCGTCTCTGACAATGTCGGCGGTGTCAAGCAGTTTTCGAGCACACTACCACGTGCACTCGAACAAAAGCGCCATTTCGCTCTAGTTGAAGAACTGCCATGCCAACCACAGGCTCGCTCGTAATCGTTTCAGGTCAGGAACTCATCCGACCCATGCATCTCTTCGGTCACACCCGCGATCATGATTACTAGTTCAAACTCCTCGGTGAAGAGGAGCGGGACGCTCAATCATTACGTCGGTGATTTACTGCGAGGCGGCCGAACTCGCGGCGGTGATAAGTACTTCCAAAAATGGGGCGAGATGCCCGCAGGCTATGAGTTGACCGAAGACGATTTCGAAAATTCCTCTGCCAGTAAAGTTTTCTAAATGGCTACTTCCCTTCGACAGGGTGCTGCCCACAGAGCATCGGTCGTGACCCCTGCGTGATTCCCCTTGAGCCGATTTTCTTTCTCATCATGAATCTGGCCAAGGGAGTGCAGTAAACACTCCCTTGCTTCCCAGACGTGTTTCCCTTCCAAATCCGGTTAGACTAGTTTGTCACCTGGTTCAAGCAAATGAGTAAAGAAGAACAGCAAAATGCCATAGTTGGTGTAGTTGGCGTAGGTTTGGTCGTCGCAGTGGGAGAAGTAAAGGCTGCGGTGCGTGTCAACCTCTCCATTCAGCATTTATTAGCGGCGTCCCACTTCTCGCGTCATGTGGCGAGCGTAGAGCAGGCCCACATGGGCGAGCCGTTCGGTGCGTTCTTCGAGGAAATCTTATGGTTCAGTTCTGCCTGCATACTATCGTGTATCGCTGGGCTCGAAGCTTACGCCAACGAGCTGTTCGTCGATCGAGCGGAGCATTTCCCAGATCTTCGACCGGAGATCGCCGACAAATTGTGGGAACTCTTCGAACAAAAACCAATTTTGGAAAAGTTCGACATGGCTCTGCTGCTAAAGCAGAAGGCTAAACTCGACCGGGGCTCGCGTCCGACGCAGGATGTTGCGGTGCTGATCGAACTTCGAAATGGTCTGACGCACTTCAAGCCGGAGTGGGATCACGAGCAAGCGGCCCATGCCAAGCTGTCGAAGCGGTTGGAACAGTTCTTCGTGCCGAGTCCGTTCCTTCCGAGGGAGTCTATCTTTCCACGACGCTGGGCTACGCATGGATGCACACAGTGGGCTATGAAGTCTTGCATTGATTTCTTGACTCGCTTCGAGTCACTTTCGGGCGCACCGGCGAAAGCGTCGAAGTCTGACGCTCGGTTAAATGGGTAGGTGTCGCCCTTGAAATGGTTGGCGTCACCAAGCGCTTACACCGACCCCACCACAGATGCCTCACCCAACTTGCGCCTTCGCCGCCAATAAAAAGGCCCGCGTGTGTCGGCGCGGGCCTGAGAGGAATGATGCGGTTATTAATGCCCTCATGGCATGCCAGAACGGTATGCCTGACGGGTTTGTTTTGTCGATCAAGGAAAAAACGGAATTCGTCCGCTCCCCAGCGCAAACGAGTACCCGCCGTTTCTTGGATCGCTCCCTGCAATAGTAGTGCGGTATCGTTCGGAACGTCGGTCCGACTCCATACCAATTGATTTGGTTCTCCAGATCAATTCAGATCAATTCAGACGCTCTCCATGGTCGGACTCCACGTTTGATGGCACGATTGCCAAGTATTCAGGGTATTGAAAGTCATATCACGAAGGTGGAGTGTCGAATGCTGGGGCGCGCTATGACTGCTATGTGGCCAGACCCGAAGTCTGAGATACAATCCATCGCCATCCGCAAGATAACTGCGCGTATCTTGCTTGAGACTGATCCCGAAAAGCTTCAGGAACTCGTCGAGCACTTGAGGGTCATTGTTGAAGCCCATCTTCGCCCGCGCCCGGCGAATTAATCTTCAGGGGGAGATTGCAAGCTTTCGAGTAGTCGCAGACGCTTTCGTTGCGCTTCTTCATCGAACTTGGCAATCAGTTGCCGAGCCAGTTCAACGATCTTCTCTGAGTCGTTCTCTTCCTGGATTCGTTGTGCGAGTTCGCGCCAATCTGCGTTGAAAGCTTCTCTGTCAGATGTCATTGGCGTTGATATTGTCCTCCCCGGCCAAGCGCGGTGGAGTGTGTTCACTGTTTTCAGAATATCCGCATATCAGGCCGGCCTCTGTAGCGCACAACACCGACCGCCGCCCTTTCCGGCGGGTTTTTTATTGGTAGCGTTGCGTGTACTTCAGCGGGAACGGCAGGGAAACGGCTGGGGACATCTCGGATGGGGACCAGCCACCCACGTAAGCAATCGCCTAATTTAATTTTTACGCCGCTTCTCTTCCTCGTACTTCTCAACGACTTGCTGTGCGAGGTCTAACGCCTTGTCCGGGTCTTCCTCTTCGATGGCTTGTCGTGCAAGTTCGCGCCACTCTTCATGTGTGGGTTCGTGGTTCTGTTTGGCTGGGGTCACTGTGCGCGGTCCGTTCTGTTGCGCTGGGCGTCTATCGCGTGACATAGCTGTTCAACGAGTTGAATCATCTTCGCGGGGTCTGTTTCTTTGCTAGCCTGTTCGGCAAGAGGGAGCCAAATTGGATGATGTTCCATAATGAGAAAAGCATACGTTTGGGTCCCTACCGAGTCTGAGCAAAAGGGCACACTCTACGCGTTACTTAAGGCACACCGGAGGCACACCGGCCTTATTGTTTTCCGCTTTTTGTCAGGGGTCGGCGGTTGGCAGTCGAAGTATTTTAGCTGCGCACGTGCGTCATCTTCCGTTGCGTGATCCGATGTGCGCCCGCACGCCACGCAAAACCATTCCCGCGTGTATGGGTTCCATCTGATTTCCTTGTGTTCCACGCTAGGTCCGCCCCCCGCTCTTGAGCGTTCGTTTCAGCCAAGTCTCTTTCTCTTTGAGCAGTCGGGAGATTTCCTGCACTAACATCAGGAGTTTCGCCGGGTCTTGCTCTTCCACCGCGAGTTGACACACAGTTGAAACCAGCGTTCCTTGGTCCTATCTTGCAATGAGCGCTCCAGAATTTCTGGGGATGGGACGGCTGGATGTGATGCTATCGCGAGCACTCCGGCCAGTCTGTTAGGTTTCGGACCCTAGAGCCTCTTCAGGTGCCCACGACCGCCCCAAATGAAAAAGGGGCCGTCGGAGAGAAGAAATGACGGCCCCAAAAAAGTAGGCTTTACAGGAACCGTGATAATGCCGGGCTAGCGCAAAGGAATCTGTTCAATTTTGTACAGTTTGCCAATCGACGGACCGAAGGGGATCACGAGTCTAAAGAAGATGATAAGCGGGGGAAGTTAACGCATTCGTGCTCATTGAAGGATACCTTGACCTGTAGGGATGGCTTGTCGGATGACGTGGCGGCAAAGTTTGACATGATCCAATTGCACGCTGTGCATCCCCAAGCCGCAAAAGTACTATTCTCAAGCCAGACAAGCTCTCTACCCATCGGGCAATAAGTGTCCCACAGGAATACGGAAATTGACTACCGGGTTGACCGACTAATTCTGATTGTGCCAATATGCGCAGGCCCGAGGGGGCAAATGGGGCGGACCCCCGCCTGCCTGCACTCCGCGCTGAGGTTCGCCCCAAATGAAAGCTGAAGTTCGCCCCAAATGAAAAGGGACGTCGAGAGAGAAGGAATGACGATCCCCAAAAGGGTAGGACTCTACAGGAACCGTGATAATGCACTGCCTCGCCCATAGGAATCTGTTCAACTTTGAACACTTTCAAATTCGCTTCCTCGCCGTGTTGACCGGCTTCGCCTTCCATGCCAATATGCGCGGAACGACCTGGAAAGTCGGGGGCGGATCGTTTACTCTCCACGGTTGAGGTCCGCCCCTCTATGCCGAGACGCGACAAAATCAATCTCGAAAAGATCAGAGCGTCACTCTTCACACTCTGCACGGAGGCCCGGCTACAAGATCCCGCCCGCAGAATCGCGCCGTATTGACTTCGATCACATGCGCTGCCCGAAGTGTGGCGCGGCCTTCATTCCGGGGAAGACCAAATGACAAACGAAGAGACCTTACCCGACTTCCAAGATCGTCCTTTCACCTGTCCGTACTGTGGCCGGGAGATAATGGTGAAATCCCCGATGGAAAAGATCTTGATGGGACGCGCAAACTGTGACGAGTGTGACAGGGAGTTCCTGATTGAAAATGACGTGCCGCGAAAATTGCCTCAGTGAATTGGAACGGATGGCGCTTTACCGGGATTTGCTGCGCTTCTGAGTTCTACTCGCGTGCACCGATTCGCTGGGTTTCTTTTCGCCGCTGGGTTTCTTCGGAACATCGTTTTCCAATCAGAAATTCCTTGTGACACTTCGGGCAGGTACGGCGGCTGAGGACATTCTCTGCAAGGACCGCCCCGAGAGAAACGCGCAGCGAAAGCTTTCCGGGCAGCCTGACTGCGGTTGTTCAGACTGTGACACAGAAAGTTGTCAAGCGTACTATTTGAACATGGAGCCGAAGAAGCCAAGGAGTCAGTTTTGGCGCACCAGCTGGCTCCTGTTCGGGGCTGCGGTTCTCCTGTTCTTAACCGTCATAATGGTCCTTGTGATGAGGCACGCATGAAGCTGATGGACGTTTCCTGCCAAACCGTCTCGATGTGGTAGCCATTCTCACGCCGAACCACAGACGAATAGCCAGACCTTGGCGCAAATGAGCGGCCAACTGGCAAGCTCCCGCGCCGCCCTGATCGGTGTTTATGTCGGTGGCTGAAAACCACCGCCTATGGTTGAGTTCGGCCAGAAGCTTCAAAAGCCACACCTCGGCGACCTCAATACCTCTTAGTATCCCGCATGAACCCAGCGAACTGCAACGACGCCTGTTTTGCTTCTTTGGCACGATACGTGCCCACCAGGTGGGTACTCGAAGATAACGCTATTCTGGCAACTCAGTTTTTCTAGGTAGCGGAATCCAATGCCACTTCGAAACTGAAACGCCTACTTCCGAAACTGAAATCAGGAGTCAGCAGGAGGTGCTTTATGCCGACCGATCCGTACCGAACTATTCCGAGATGGAAGTTTCCAGAGTGGCAGCCTCAATTTCAAGATGTACTTCTTGAGTTTGACC
>JBKPCG010000033.1:0-11364 GCA_046727255.1 Acidobacteriota bacterium
GTGAACGGGGGGCGGCCGCCCAGGAACGTGCCGCCGTGATCAAGTACGTGAATGACCACGCCTGGTCCACATCGTCCACGACCGACCTCACCGCCCCGGGCAAGAAGACGGTCATGTTGTTGGCTTGTCCGCCAGGTGTAAAAGGGGAGGAGCCAGAATTTTGGATTTATATTAGTGGGACAGGCACTCCTGAGGCAGTCAAGGTCGCTGGAGGATCGTGCAACGGTGACGGCAAGGCCGGGAGCTTGCAATTCACGACCTCCGGTCCCCACCGAGCAGGGTATCAGCTTTCCAGCGCGTCTGATGGCTTGCAGGAAGCCCTGATCGCGGGCCGGTTCACACCAACCAATCCAGCGGCCATTGCCCAATCTGGGAAGATCGTCGTGGCGCCCGGCGAGTACAGACTTCGCGCTCGAGTCTCGGTTCGTGCTTCCAACCAGACGATCGATTTTTCAGGCTCAATCGTGGAATGCTACTCTGATGACTCATGCATTTATGTGGGAGATCCGGCGAACTCGAATGCCGTCCTCGACGTGACGCTGGTCAATCCGCGCGGCCGCCCGATGGTTTCGAATGGAACGAAGCCCTTCATTGAAGTAAATGGACAAAAAACCAGAATCTACAACGTCAGCACGCGAGAGAGCAAAACAGGTACCTTCGGAGCCTACGTCCAAATTGACGATGACCAGGGATTCCTTCTCGATGGCCTGTCAACAGTGTTGGGCTACGGCGTCCGATGCGATGCAACATTTTGTGGAAGTTATGTGACGGCTCCAGGACCGTTCAACAAGTGGTCCGCCGTCGGCTGGCTCAAGAATCTAAATCTCTCAGCTCAGTGCCAGGGCAATGGCGTCGACTGGCAATCCGGAAACACGCTCCGAATCTCAGACAGCGTGGTTCAAGGTTATAACCAGTTTGGCATCCGCACAGGAACATCCCGCGTGACGCTTGATTCAAAATCGTATCAGCAGCTACGCCAACGGATCCTGCAGCGTGATTGTTGACCTGCCAAGTTTGTGGTTCGAGACAGAATCTTCAACTTCATCACACGCGCTTGCGCAGTCAACAAGGAGATGATGACGAGCGAAACCTCATCACACTATGCGCGAACTGTCACGAGAAGACGCACTGGGGCGGTGTCAACGAACTACCTGTTTGACGCTTCATCAAAGCGCGGTTTCGCCGAGGGCAGTAAGGGTGGGGTGGGATTCGAATCTGGCGGTTTACGGAATGCAAAGGACTTACTCGGCGCGGAATGCAACCGTAAGCCGTTGTTTGAAACAATGTTGGTTTCACCAGCAATCGTCACTTGTATTTCGTGGAAAACAGCGGTCGCAGATCGCCCCGGCGTGCAGTCACAACCAGTTCCGTACCAAACTGTCCTCCGAAATTAACTCCAAAAAGGCGATGGCGGAGGCGATTCTCTTGCAGATACGGCCAGCGGAGAAGAGCGCCGACCCTCTGCCGAACTGTCGGACGGGGAACTGCTGCAGTGTGGAACCGGATCTCATCGAAGCAGCAGATATCGAGGAGTGATTTCAGATTCGAGCCGCAGAACCCGTATTCGTGAGCTAGAGTCACATAGAAGCTGGAATTGGGCGTCGGGCCCTCCATGTTGGGGGTACGTATTAGGAGTACCGCCCCTGGTTTCAATGACGCGTAAAGCGCGTCGACAATCCAGAGCAGAGAATACTTTGGGATGTGCTCGATGACGTGTGACATGTGGATGAAGTCATACTGCGCCGGGTGATGGCTTAGGAAGGTCCCAATGTCACTTTCGATCTGATGAAGAGTGATGCTTCCCTTACTCCAGTCGGCGACGTGGGCCTTGTTTTCAATACCGAAATCAGCGCCGGAGAGGTTCGTGTAGCCAAGTTTCACACAAGCAGCCAAGAACCACCCACGCCCAAAACCTATGTCCAAAATCGCGGATTTCTTGTCGGAGGGTAGAAGCGGCTCATACTCCGCTACGGCAAGCAGCACCTGAGAATCATCCTGAATTTCTGCGAAGCTTGGGTTGGATCGTTCCGCCCGATGCCTCAGAGACATTCGGCGATACACCTCGGCCACGAATGCATTGGGTTCCATGATGGTTTTAAACTTAGTTCGCGATTCGCGCGGTCGTCAATTACAGATTGAGTGGGCAGAGTCCTCTTCTTCAAGTTCTTGGCCCACCAGCAGAGAGAAGCTCCTCGAACATTTCCCGTTGTTGTCTGAAGCTAGCAGGGAGACGATGGTGAGCAGACCCTGATCACGCTATGCCGAAATGCACCAAAGGGTATACGATGCCGGCTTTGACGAGCCAGCCTTTTGAGAGATCATCCAACCGTGCTGAGGCACCCGCATCGTGGACTATTTCGAACCCGCGAAAAAACAGAGGCTTGAATTTATGAACCGCATCGCAATCATGTGCTGCTGGGTAGTGATGATCACGGGCCGTGCTGCCTCCCAAGAGCGTGTCGGAGCGATAAAGTACGTGAATGACCACGCGTGGTCAATGTCCTCAACGACTGACCTGGCTACTGCGGGCGTCAAGACTGTCACGTTAACGGCTTGCTTCCCAGGTGTAAGGGGTGGCGAGCCGGAGTATTGGATTTACCTAAGCGGAACTGGCTCTCCTGAAGCGGTGAAAGTCACCGGAGGATCGTGCAAAGGTGATGGCAAGCCCGGCACGCTGCAATTTACTACATCCGGTCCCCACCCGGCTGGGTACCGGATTTCCAGCGCTTCGGATGGCCTGCAGGAAGCTCTGATCGCGGGCCGGATGACGCCCACCGATCCGGCGGGGATTGCGCAGTCAGGGAAGATCATTGTTGCCCCAGGGGAGTACAAGCTTCACGCTCGGGTTGCAGTTCGCGCGTCGAACCAGACGATTGATTTTTCCGGGTCCATTGTTGAATGCTACGTGGACGACTCCTGCATCTTTGTAGGAGATCCCTTGGAGTCGACGGCAGTGCTCGACGTGACGCTCGTTAATCCGCGCGGCCGCCCGATGGTACCAAGCGGCACGAAGCCCTTTATCGAAGTCAACGGACAAAAAACCAGAATCTACAACATCAGCACACGGGTAAGCAAAACCGGTACGTTCGGAGCCTATGTCCAAGTGGACGACGATCAAGCATTTTTGCTTGATGGCCTCTCCACAGGTCTGGGCTACGGCGTCCGGTGCGATGCTACGTTCTGCGGTAGCTATGTGACGGCTCCGGGGCCCTTCAACAAGTGGTCGGCCGTGGGCTGGCTCAAGAATCTAAACCTTTCGCCGCAATGCCACGGTAACGGAGTCGACTGGCAGTCCGGAAACACACTGAGGATTTCCGACAGCGTAGTTCAGGGTTATAACCAGTTTGGCGTCCGCACTGGAACGGCGCGCGGCGGATACGGCCCAACTGCCCTGGAGAACGTCTACATGGAAGCAGGCAACTGCCAAAACAAACTTGGGAACGTTGGCGCCGCCGGCGTAATCGCACAGGGGCAGCGCCTCAGTTGGTCGGGTGGAGAAGGCCCGCAGGGAAAAATCCCAGTGTTTGCCAACACTGGCAATAAAGACTATCGGTACTATCTCGTCCCGCACCACGCGAAATACGGTTACGGGAATCCTCTTTACGTAGGAAGGGCGCGATCGAGCGGGGCTGGAAAGATTTCCGTGACTGCCCCTGAGATCCCAGGCGTTGATCGATTCGATCTCTTGCGTGTCAGCCCGCCCGAAGGCGGGCGGGACCAAGCGCCATATGGAACTGGTGACTTCGTGGTTGCAAAGGACGTCACGCGAGATTCCGCGTGCTCCGCCGGTGTTTGCACGTTCACCGATTCACAGACTGCACTCTCTTCATACACGGTCGCGCCCGTCACTTATTTTCCGAAGATTTCACTCTGGCCCGGAGATTTTGTGCTGGGGTCATCCAGCGACACAAACTCCGCCTTTGCAGCGGCGACGCTCACGATCGACTCACTGGCCGCACAAGTCGTTTCGGTCGCGGGCGCCGCGAAACCAGCAGTCTTCGCCGACTCCTGCGGCGCACTAGGGAACTGGACCCCCACCTGGATCGTTTGTGCGGCACAAAACTATCCTCCCTCCGCCCTTTATGAACAAGGTGCAATGGTGATGGCGGTTAAGCCCAACCATGACGGGGGCAAGCGCACGAACCTCAAGGGACGTATGAATTTCTCGACCTTGGGGAGCGGGCCGGGACATATTGTCACACTGTCCGATTCAGATTTTGCGAAAACGGTGGCGACCGCAAATAACCGTCCCGCTAACGACCCGAATGACGCTTTCATTGGCTACGACCACGGCAACGGAGACCCAACTCAAGTCGGAATCAGCTTTGGCGCTCCAAGGTCGCTTTCAAACTACATCGGCAATGCGGGAGACGGTAAGAGCTGGAAAGAGCAGTTGACTGCGAAGGCGAAGACTTTTGCCGTGCCGGTCGTCATCCAGGACGGATCGTCTCTGACTCTCGGAAACGGCACTCCGCTTTCGCAAATGGACATCAAACACATTGAGGTAAAGGGGGGCGCGGTTCCGCCACACACGTGC
Organism: Acidobacteriota bacterium; assembly: GCA_046727255.1. GTDB lineage: Bacteria > Acidobacteriota > Terriglobia > Terriglobales > Acidobacteriaceae > Acidiflorens. The sequence continues at coordinate 4,538 of JBKPCG010000033.1, forward strand.
ACAGACATCAACACCGCTAGCCCTGGGCTGGCCGCCGGCGCTCAGGTTATGTCTGTCACGCCGCCGAGTGCACTGGGGAATCTGTCGGTGAATGCGTACGTGGCGAAGGCGAATGAACTGACCTTGCATTTTTGCAACGTGAGTTCTCAAGCAACAACGGCTCCTGTAGGCCACTACTCATTCTTCCTGGCGTGGTGACTGGATGGAAGCTTCCGAATAAGCAGAATAGGCTTAGGATCTGCGACAAGCAATGCGCCAATCAGAGCCCCCCAGCCCAGCAATTTTTAGAGATCAGTACTTTTTCTCCAGTTTTGTTGAGATCGTACATTATCTTGGCGTAATCGAAACTCCGCCGCAATTGACAGATCGCAAATGCTTGCCTAATCATTTTTCAAGACAGATGGCCATTTTAGGAAGGATGCAATGCCGCAGGCACTCAATGCTGAATTGAAGATCAACATCGGCAGTGGCCTTTCGGGGGCTCCGAGCTGGATTAACATCGACAACTCCCCTACAATAACTCTGTCACGACTCCCCTTCGGACGCAAGGTGTTCAAGAGTCCACCCTGGCCGAAAGATGTTCGACGGCATAATGTGATCAAGGGTTTGCCGTTTCCGAACGAAAGCGTGAGCTACATTTATTCGTCTCACACCTTCGAACACTTCACATGGGAAGACTCACTTACGGTCGCCCAGGAGTGTTACCGAGTGCTTCGCATGGGAGGGGTACTGCGCATTGTGGTGCCCGATTTGCGAAAAATCGTGGACGAGTATCTCAAAGATGATAGCCCTCTGGCGTCCCACCGTATGCTCCAGCGTCTCTCGCTCACCCACACGCTCCACGATCTGATTCATCCGGGCGCCAATCACTCACAGATGTTCGATGAGCGGTCCCTGATGTATCTGCTCCGACGCGCTGGTTTCGCGCAACCGGAAGCGAGCACCTTTAACCAGAGCCGCATTCCAGACGTAGCTTCGATTGAACTAGAGGTGCGGGCACGTGAAAGCTTATACGTCGAGAGTGTCAAGTAACCGTGCTACAGCTGAGGTGGGTATCAGCCGATCGGAATTGATCCTTCTTTCAGAGGCATCCGCGCGGCTCGCAGAGTGGCCGAGCAATTGGGAGTGGGCGCCTTATATATAGTCGCTAACGGTCGCTACCTGACTTTCGCCGACTGTGTAATCGACGAAATATTCTCCTACGCCTCACTCTGGCCGAGATTCGTCGCGTCCTGAAACCCGGCGGTGGAACCCTGATACAGGTTACCAACTGCGATGGGGGCGGGTTGCCTGTACCACCAAGCGAGGCGCGGATTTCGAGAGGCCCGCGACTTCGAGGTGCGCTACTGGACTATTCCCGGAACTGAAAGAGACATTCTCAAACTGCATCGGGCCGACTCGAATTTCAGTCGACGGATACCTATCTCTTAACCCTCAGATCAGAGATGTGCGCTTCTTACCCAAGCGATACCAGGTGCTGGTGCCTGTGTCGGATACTTTGCGGCATGCGAGCGAGTTCTTCCGTCCGTTTTCTTATGTTGCGGACAGCCTTTACGTCACCTCGGCCCGGCGATGAGTTGTGATGCCAGCAAAACGATCTGATCGACATGGCGGCTCCAGCTAAAATCGCCGGCTCGCTTGAGCCCGATGTTTCCCAATTCGCGGCAGCGCTCTGGCGACGAAGCCAGATCCATGATCCGCTCGCCAAGGTCTCGGTCAGAAAAACGCGGGAAGTAGATGGCTGATTGTTGGCAGATCTCGCGATGTACCGGTAAGTCTGACGCAACAATCGGCAGCCCGCATGACATCGCTTCGACGAGTGGGTGCGCGAACGACTCGCAATACGAGGGTGTCACGTAGATATCGCAAGTGCGATACACGTGGTGCAGGTGCGAATAAGGCACCGATCCCAGTTCAACGATGTTCTCCTGGATGCCCAGCTCTTGCACCAGCCGAGCTGCAGACTCCGCTCGGTATGGGCCGGGATTGTCTTCGGATTTGAGAGTACATGTCAGGAACAACTTGATTTTGTCGCGGCCAAGCTTTTGTGCCACCCGTGCGGTCGCACGAATCAAAGTTTCAAAATTTCGGTAGTAGTTATAGTGGCTCACGAAAAGCAAGCGGAGGGAGCCGCGCGTGGAAGACAACTGGTTCCAGACTCTCGGGGTGAGATCCGCAGGATTCCGGAAGAACGAATCCCGATCGAATCCGTGGTGAACAGCAGTGACGCGCTTCCCTGTCCAACGCTGTAAGTCATCCGCAAATGCCTGACTCGGCGCCACTGTGATATTAGCGACCTTGACTGAGCGTCTTGCAAGCCAACCCTTGGCCCTTGTATCGAGCCATAAGCGATATTCACCACGCTTTTGGAGATCCGCGTAGAAATCGCCTGAAGTGTAGAGCGCATTTCGGCTCAGGAGGATTTGCGGAACTGGGGCGTTTCGAAGGGCAAAATTCCCGGCTGAGATCAGAACGTTCGCGCCAGTTGATTTGATCAGGCCCGGCAAGGAACGTTGCTCGAACAAGTAGCGGCGGGCAGTGCCGGCGGGCTCCGGCTGGCTTACGATTCGGATGTTGGGCAATGTGCCGAGCTCATCCTGAATCACAGGACTGAGCAGCAAGCTGGCCCGTATATCGTGACGGGCAGCTAGCTGCGAAGCGACGTTTCGCACATACGTCAGCCCACCACCCGCGCTGGCGGAGAGGGCGTTGAGGAAAAGGGAGATCATCGATGCGAGGCGAGCGTTTCGCAGGGAGACACGGTTCTCGGCTGTACGCGAGATGTTTCTCGAATCGGCGCCGGGCTTGGAGCCGGAAGCATATCCTTCAGCCAAAAAACTGCCGTCCAGAAGAAAACACACAAGTAATAGCCGACTGCTGTCAACCAATCCTCGAACGTGGCATGAACCAAGCCGGCCAGCAACACCATCGCAAAGGGAATCGCGCAATGGCGTGGATTGGCGGTGCGCCTCATCCAGACACAAACCCGAAAAATCATTTGCCCTACGAGAAGGACCAAAATGGCGAACGGAACAATTCCAAGAAGCCCCATATATTCGACAAGGGCCAGGTAACTGTTTCCGTGCTCACGGTTCGTACCGTCCTTGGTGTAAAAACCATTTGAAAATGGCTCGACCTCGACACTTCTTTGTTGAGCAAGCTGCTCCATATAACTGGTGCCGAAACCGCTGCCCAGCCAAGGATGTTCCTTAATGACCTCTACCGTCTTCTGCCACGGAGTGCGCCGAGATCCGAGTACGCCCTCATCGCGCTTCCCCTTATAAAGAATCGTCGACGTCTCTGATTCTACGAATCGATTATAGCTCTCAGGATTAATGACGGCTGCGCTGGCAACAAACAGGGCTACGACAAAAACACCGATGACCAATAGCCGTTGGCGCCGTAAAGAGACACAGAGCACCGCTACCGCGATCGCTGCACTAAGCAGAGACGCGCGAGACATAGCAACGTAGAGCAAAACACCTGAAAGCGACAGGGCAACGAGTCGCCGATACCGTTGGGTTGGGTTTTGTGCGGCGAGGACACCCCAAAACAACAAGGGGGTAACCACTACTCCCATAACAGCGCCTAGAGAATTTGGGTTCCCGAAAACGTGCCAACCAATCGCCAGGTACGCAATGGCGCTGAAATACGCGATGATCTCGCACACCACGAGGACATCCTGCGTAAACTCCACTTCTCGCCCTCGAATGGCAAGCCTGGCGCCGGTCGCGCCATACAAGAACAACAAGAATAAGCTGAAACCCTTCAGAAGCGATGTCGTCCGATCGGCCGACACCACGGCGGAAGCCAGGGCGGTCAGCACGCACGACAACGCAACGAGATGAAAAATCTTAAAGGTATGGCGATGGTCCCGCATCCACATAACTAACCCGGCAAAGGCGGCGACGGCCAATATTAACCATCGCGCCGTCCTTCCCAATGCTGAAAACGGAATGTTCATTCCCGCCCAGAGGAAAAGCGCAATCAAGAGCGGAAAGAAGATCACATCGTAGTACCACAAACAGACAACAGTAATTTCGATCCCGAGCAATGCACCCAGGTACCTGACATCGCTGAAATACACGGGGTGCGTTAATGCAAGCCCCACGCCGACCAGCAGGGTCGCGACGGCAAAGACCAGCAGCGTAACCCTGGATGTGTTGGTGTTCACTGCCGTATCTCGCAAACTGTAGCCACTGCTCGAGCGATACCAGCGGCACAAGCTTCTGGAGAATACGCCCGAATCTGTTGGACGCCTCGTTCACCCATCTGTAATCTCAGCTCCTCACTTATACCGAGTCGGCTCATCGCAACGCTCAGTTTCTCGACATCGCAAGAAGGAATCACAAAACCGTTCCAGCCATCTCGCACGAGGTTTTCCACGGACCCGGCAACTTCACTTGCAATGACTGGAAGGCCACAAGCCATTGCTTCATTCACGACCAGCCCCCAGGGGTCGCTGTGTGTTGAAAACACCAGAGCATCGGCGAGAGCGTAGTAGTCTGCGAGTTGCTCCTTCTGAACAAAGCCTCTGAACTGAACGTTGCCCGGGCTGATTTGCGCAGCTTGCTCGGCTAGCTCGGACCTCGCGTCGCCTTCCCCCACAAACACAAGGCCAACCGACGAGCGTAGCGTCACATTTAGTTTGGCATAGGCTGAAAGAAGTTCAAAGACGCCTTTCGCTCGAACCATCCGTCCAACATTCAGGAAGTAACGCTCTGGCAGGCCAAGCCTGCTTCGTGTTTCGTCAGCGTCACTGCGCGCGCGACTTGCCCCGGCAACGAACATGTCATTATCCACGGCGTTTGGGGCCCGAAAAATTCGCTGTTCCTGTATGCCGAATTGTCGCAAATAAACTGCGGACGCGGTTCCCGGCACGATGAATCCCTGACACATGCTGATGAATTTTCGTTTCAGCTTTTCTACTGCCAACCTGTGTCGGCGTTGATCGGCAGCGTTGCTTTCGATCCACAGCAGCAGTGGGATCCGGCGCCTTTTTGCCCACAGGGCACTTTGCCAATTCGCTACGTAGTTATAACCGCCGCATACAATCGCATCGGGATCTGCGCATTCAAGCGCAGTGGACACTCGCCTGTTGAGGAGGAGGTTGTACCGTCCAACGCGCCGCCGAAACGACGGCAAGACTTCGCAGGAGAATCGGATTTCATTCTTCGGCACTGTCCACTGCCGCAGGCTCGAATCGGTCTCGGACAGAAACACGACGTGCAAATCGATGTCGTCGCGCGCAGCGAGCGCGTTGAACACCGGCACGCGGTACGGCGCAATGATTTCGGTTACGAGAACAAGACGCGGCTTCATGCGAAGCTCTCCCGGTAGGCCCGAGCCAACCGTTCTGCCTGATGCTCCAATGTGAAGCCTTTAACGATCGTTCGGCGGGCACGGATTCCAATCGACTCGCGCAACTCGAAATTTTGGAGCAAAGTGTTTAGGCCCGCGGCAAGCTCGTCAGGATTCTCTGGCTCAACGAGCCATCCGTTGTCCCCATGATGAATGATTTCTTCGATTCCTTGGCCGCCACAACCGATCGCCACTTTCCCGCAAGCCATTGCCTCGAGGTAGACGCAGCCGAGGCCCTCGTAACGACTTGGCAAGGCAAACAATGTAGCGCGTTGTAAGGTTTGAGCCAATGTGGAGCGTGACTGTCGACCCAGGAAGGCGACGCGATCGGGAATACTAAGCTGCTGGGCAAGCAATTTGAGATGACCACGTTCTGGGCCGTCGCCGACGATTTCACATTGAAGGTCTTCGTGTCTCGCCACGCATGCTGCCACAGCCCGGATGAGTACTTCGTGACCCTTGATCGGAATAAGGTTTCCGACGCTCACCACGGTCGGCCTGGCAGAGGACTGCCCGCTTGGGTCCGGCGAGAAAATTCCAGGATCCGCGCCGTTATACACAATGGTTGTCGCGATGTCCGGTGCTCCCGTTAAAACCTTACGGCGTACGTGTTCGCTGATGCAGATCACCGACCTTGCCGACTGGTACACCGACCGGGTGATTTTTGCGCACCACTCGCCGACCCAGCCACTGACTTGATTTCGCGAGAAAGCGTCGAGACCATGAACTGTGACAACGTAAGGAAGGCCTAACTCCCGATTGAGGAGCATCGCAGCGTGCCCGCATGGCAGAGGCGCGTGCGCATGGATCAGTTCAATGAGTCCTGCTTTCTGCAAACGTCGTACTGTGGGAAGAACTCTGGCGAATAAAAAGGTTCCCGCTGTCGGAAGTCCCATGCCACCCGGTAAGGACAGGTACCGCATCCAATTCGCTGCGGGGTTCGATATGCCCGGTGCGGCACCGGCGCGATAGAAAGGCTGAACGGCCAAGACGCGGTTGGCGATGCCGATCTTCTCGGTCCACAGCAAGGGCTCCGCAACAAAGCAGCCTTGGCTGTCGTCCTGTGCGGAGGGGAAGAACGGGGTGATCGTTAGTACTTGCACCAACGCTCCGCTTTCAATCTGCCGCTTCTAGGATGTCGGATCAAGCGCTCACTCAATGGATGTACCACTGGAGATTTCAAGCCGCAGCATCATTCGTACCTGTAAACAGGCAATCGAGCCCTCGAGGAGAGTCCTCTTCATGACTGAGCCGCAGCGGCGGCCACGATCACCCGCGGTTTGGAAACTTTGCTGGCCAGTCTCGTTCCGAGGCGGATGGCTGGGCTTTCGAACCCGTGATAAAGAGCCATCGGCAAGAATACGATTGTGATCAAGAACAAGATCCAGCTATGAAAAATTGTGAGCGCAAACCAGATGCAAAACGAGTGTCCCAAATAGATGCCGTACGAATACGTCGCGATCTTG